>CAUVFI010000051.1:0-6332 GCA_963551055.1 uncultured Campylobacter sp.
ATATCAGAAACTATTGAAATTGATAAGAGAGAATCTGATTAAGTTTAATTGAGCCAAAATATTAAGATTATACTATTTTAAATTTTCTAACGGCAAAGAATTTAATATGCTTTTGGCTATTCTCCAATTCGGTAAAAACCTATCCATATATGCTATAAAATTTTTATTATGATGCCTTTCTAATATATGCACAAGCTCATGAACGACTATGTATTCTAGGCATTCTAGCGGTTTTTTTGCGAGTTCGTAGTTGATAACAATATTACCATCTTTTATATGACAACTTCCCCATTTGGTTTTCATTTTTAGGATTCTTATGGAGCTTGATTTTACTCCGATTTTTGTTTCCCAAATTTCTAGCATCTTTGCGATTTTTATCCTTAGTTCGTTTCGGTAGAATTTTTCTAAAACTCGCTTTTTACTTTCAAAATTTCCATCATCTCGCACGCTTAATACCATTTTATTATGCTTTACCGTCACGCCGCCGACCCCGTTTATTACCTGCATTAGATACCGCTCGCCCCACAGATAGTGACTTTCGCCGCTTACTATCTCTCTTGCGCCTATGCGCTCTTGCGAGTTATAAATGTTTTGATGTTTACGTATCCATGCTAGCCTGCCAGCCACAGCCATGCGAATTCTATCATCACTCGCATCAAACGGCGCACTTACTCTTACTTCGCCATTTGGCGGCATTACAGAGATGTGTAGGTTTTTTATGTCTTTTCGCGCTACCGCAACATCAATCGAGCCTATTTTCATTGGTAGCCTTCTTGCAGTTTAATAAGCTCAAAAAGTTCGTCTATGTCCAAATTTTTTTCATCAGATAGGGGCTTTATGGCGCGTTTTAGTTCGCGTTCTTTCATTTTGTTACCGATATATCCGTCTGATTTATATGTTTTGATTGTCTCATCTAGTCTGGCGATCCAGTCTATATCTTGACTAAAGTTATCATATATCGTTCGTTTGCCGTCGCTGTTTATCTCTGGCGGATATATGTTGTTTGTATTTTTTGTTTGTAGCTGTTTTGCTAGGTTTATAACCTCTTTTAGATACTTTTCATAGTCCAACGCGCCCTTTTTACGTTGTTCTATCAGTTCGTCTAGTATTTGGGATAAATTTTCGTAAAATTTTGGATTTAGGGGATTATTATCGACTATTATACGCCTTATGTTATTTTCTATCGCCTCGGCAACCGCCTCATTGCCACCTAGTGCCCCATTTTCTTCTTCGCTGATACCCTCATTTTGGATTAAAATTTCAAGCAAACCTTTGTCTTCAAATTCTGCTAAGACCTTACTGTCGCCGGCATTTACATATCTATTGATGAGTATACGCATATCATTATCCCATTTTCGCATATCTACATAATCTCCGCTTGCTAGTTTGACGGCATCTCTTAGCGTAGAGAAGTTCTTTACGCGATTAGCCCACTGAAGTTCTTGTTCTTTGCTATACCCTAGCTTTAAAAGTTCGTTTGCTACCCTATCATAAGCTCGAATAAAACTTACAACCGCGCGATAAAAGCTAAGTCTTCTGGTCTGCATTTCATCTTTTAAATTCTCCATGCTATCGCCGCAAAAATACTCTATAAATTCTTTTTCGCTTTTTGGCGACTTTACACCCTCGCATATTGCGTCCAAGATTTCCCATGTATTTTCTAGGTCTTCTTTACCTTTTTCGAGTCTATCTTTTAAAAGTCCGGCAATATCGCTCTTGTCGTACCCATCAAATGCCTCTTTTGTATAGTTGCTATACGCTTTTTCTAAGCTCTTAAAAAGATCGCGATAATCCACGATATATCCATACTCTTTACTCTCTCCGTCTAGCCTGTTTACGCGGCATATAGCTTGAAAAAGACCGTGATCGCGCATGGGTTTATCTATATACAGATATGTTGCGCTTGGCGCATCAAAACCAGTTAAGAGTTTATCGACAACGATTAAGAGCTTCATTTGTTCAGGTTTTTCTTTAAACTCTTTTTTTACGTCTAGCTCAAACTTATCAGCTTTAGCATCATCTACGTCTTTAGTGTTTATATCGTAGTAGTTAGCTATCATCTGCTTGTAAATTTTATACTTATATTCGCCGTCGCTCATACCATCTGGAGTTATTTCGTTTCTTATCGCTGACGCAGTCGGTCTGTAGCTAGATATCACGGCGCATTTTTGTTCAAATCCGTTATCGCTAAAAATCTTATACGCCTCGCATGCCTCATATACGCTAGAGCAGACAAATATCGCATTTCCACGCTCTCTTAGCCTAGTTTTATTTTCCATATCAAAAAGTATATCGCCTGCGATTTTCTCAAGCCTTTGTTTTGAGCTCATCAGCTTTTGTAAAGTCGCCCATCTAGCCTTTATTTCACCCTTAGCTAGGTTGCTTAGTCCTCTTGTTTTATTTTCAAATTCTTTGTCTAGTTTATCTTTTGAGCCTAGCCACTGCTCGATATCCCTAGCTTCATATACAAGGTCTAGCACCACGCCGTCACGCACTGCTTCGTCAAATTTATATGTATGTATAAACTCGCCGAATACTTGCACCGAGCTTTTTTTGTCGTTTTTTAAAAGCGGCGTTCCCGTAAAGCCGATAAAAATCGCATCAGGCATTAACACTTTCATAGCTTCGTGTAGCTTTCCGGATTGCGTTCTGTGGCACTCATCTACAAATACAACTACATCGCCATTTACCTTAAAATTTCCGGCTCTGCGGTTGATATCGTCCAGATACGCGCTTATGGCACCGTCATCGCTTTCGTCTTCCGCGCCGTTTCTGCCAAATTTATGCACCAACGAGCATATGAGTGAATGCTCGGCGTTGCTTAATTTTTCTAGCAAATCAGCTCCGCTTTTTGTTCTGTAAATGCTTTCTTTTACGCCGTTAAAGACATTTTCTATCTGCTCGTCAAGCTCGGTTCTATCTGTGATTATAAGCACCCTAGAGTTTAAATTTTCTTTTATCCATTTTGCAAGCCAGACCATACTTAGGCTTTTGCCGCTACCTTGTGTATGCCAGATGATACCGCCTTTTTTAGCGCGTAAAAACTCCTGTGCACGCTTTATACCGAAATATTGATTGTGCCGACAAGTCTTTTTTTCCCCACAGTCGTATATGATAAAGTCGTGTAAAATTTCAACCAGTCTCTCTCGCCCGCAAATCGCTTTAAGTCCGCCATACAAACTTAGTTTTTCGCCGTTTTCTTTAAATTCTAAGAAGTATTTTTCAGACGTCTTTATCACGCCGTATCTTAGTCCTTCGCTCTCGTTTCCGGCCATTACAAGCTGCACGGTAGTAAAAAAGCTCTCTATAAACCTCTTATTTTGGCTTGATAAATTTTGCCTTATGCCTTCGCTCACCGACACGTTTGAACGCTTTAGCTCTAGCACGCAAACGGCTATACCGTTTATATAAAGCACTATATCGGGGCGTTTGTCAAATTCGCCGTTTGTAGTTTTTACGCTTACTTCCTCAGCTATGCTAAATTTATTTGCCAGCGGATTACCCCAGTCGATGAGCCAGACGCTCTGATTATTTTCGCCTACTTCTTCTATTACTTTTACGCCGTATCTTAAAAGTGAGTATATGGTTTCATTTGCATCGTATAGTTTTCGACCGCCGCTTGTGTGGTTTTCATCTTCTAGTTTTTTTAGGGCTTTATCTATGAGGATATCGCTATAGCCGCGACCTTGCAGCCACGCCCTAAGCTCGTCCTCTCTTATATTTTTATTATCTAGTCCTTGCAGATCGCCGATATATTCGTAGCCAAGCTCATCTTTAAAAAATTTTATAACTCTCTCTTGCGTTTTTATCTCTTTTTCTACCGTATTTTCTTGCATAACTCACCCTTTTAGCCTTGTTTTGCCGCTTAACAGTTCGTCCATAGCGCCTTGTTTTATCATCTTTAGTTTTTCTATCTCATCTTGCAAAGCCGAAATTTCATCGTCCATATCGCTTAAAATTTGAGCTATTTTTTCTTGCTCTGTTTTGTCTTTTGGATATGAAATTTCAAATTTTGAAAACTCGCTTATCCAATGCCTTTTATGATCTCCAACAAAAAAATTGATATTCTGTAAAAGCATAAAGGCAAATTTGATTGAAATTTTGTCATTTTTTGGTTTTAACATTTTCATTGCAGATGATTTGACTTTAAAGCGAAAATTTACAAATTTACTATCGGTGGTAAAATCGTCAAAGATAATTACAGGAAAATTTTTGTAACAATTAAATTCCTCCTCTGTATAGCCAAGAATAAAACTTTTTCCAGCCGTTAAAACGGGTACACTGCCTTTTTCTAAAATTTCAATATCTTGAATAATATAATTCGTCGGCTGTTCATATTGTAGTATTTCACCAAGCGTTGCAGTGTGCCAGTGGGATTTGGGGGTGAGAAGTTGCTGGGCGGCGGCTTGTTTTATAGCGCGTTTTTTGTCTAAAAGTTCGTACTTGGCGCTTATAAGATCGTCCATATCGCTTAGCACCTGCGCTATCCTTTCCTGCTTTGCCTTATCACTTGGTATTAAAAATTCAAAATTTTGAAATGTCGGCAATCTTAAAGAATCAACAGCTGCTTTTACTGTATTTTGTAGGGCGTATTTCCCAAAAAACTCTTTTAGTGCAAAAAACACAAATTTTGCATCTATATTTTTATTAAAACCTCTAATTACATAAACACGCTGATGAGCGTCAAATTTACCATTTATATAGTGATAAATGCTTCCTATTCCACCTTCACCGGGTATCAAAATCGCCTCACAGTCGTAGGAATAAGTATTTATCCGCTCTACGGTTGCCGAACGAACAAAAAACGGAAATTCTCCATCACTACTCTTGTCTTGGTTGTTGCGGGAGCCTGTTTTTATAAGCGAAATTTCACCAAGCTTTGCAACTTCCCACCCGTCTGGGATTTGACCTTCATAAATTTGACTACTCATCTTGCTTTATCCATAGCTTCAAGGTGGGTTTTGACGCGAAGCGATAGATCGTTGGTGCGCGCCGTAAGCTCATCTAGTGTCTTATCGTAGCGAGATGCAAGCGTGCTTATACGAGTTATGCGCTCTTGCACTGCGCGTTCTACGGTGGATAAAATTTGCTCTTTGAGTTCGCTTAGCCATTTACCATCGACGACTAAAGTTTTTATCTCGTTCTCGTCAAGGGTTTTAAATTTGTCAAATACTTTTTGATTTAGCTCTCCAGTGGCGGCCTTTAGCGTGCTTTCGAGTTCTTTTTTCTTGGTTAGAATTTGAAGTGCTTTGTTATAAATTTCTTGCTCATTTTTATCGCTAGTTTGCTTTATAGCTTCTTTTAGGCTTTTTAGGGTTATCTTATCTTTATCGTCATAGGCGTTTGATAGCTCGTCCTCTCCAAGCTCATCTAATTCATCTTGCTTTTTACTAATTTGGGTTTCAAGGAGCGAAATTCGAGCTAAAATTTGTGAAAAATAACGCTTTGCAACAAGCGCCGGCGGTATGATCTCGCTTATAAATTTCTTTGTATTTATTCCTGAGCCTAGGATTAGATTTGGTGTTTGTTTGTCGCCTTTTTCTAGTTTGGTTAGAATGCGCGCCGTTAGCCATCCGTTTTGCGCGATAGCATAAACGTCGTCGCTTAATGTATCTGCGACATAGTCCATAAAGGCCTGGTAAATGTCATAGTCGCTCACTAGCTTAGTTTCTTTAAAGTGTTTTAGAAGGCTTTCGCCGTATGTTTTAATAAGCTCTTTTGGATGGTCTTTTTGTTTTATGGATTTTAAATCGTTTTCATCGTGCCAATTATTAAAGTGCGATAAAATTTCGCTCTCAAATTTTGCATATTCGCTTGATACTTGTATCGTTGCTTTTAGCTCGCTTGGGGCAAAATTTGGCAAATAAAGCGAGCCGTTGGGGGTAAAAATTTTAGTTTTTGTTTGTGCAAAAATACTCCAAAATTCGCCCAAGTCATCAATATTACTTTTTGGGATACCACCGCCGTATAAATGCGCATGCAGGTCTTGCATATCTGCTTTGTCGGCACTATCGATATAACGCGGGATGTTTAGATTGTAATCGTTGCGAGAAATTTCATCCAACGAGACCAAACGGCTGTAGCGTTTTAGCTCTTTTTGCGTCGTAAAAGTATCTACTATCTTATGTATGTCTTGCTCGCGAAGGCGATTTTTGTTGCCATCTTTTATAAAGCCTTTTGATGCATCTATCATAAAGACGCCCCGACCGCTTAAAACTTGGCCTTTTTCGTTAAATGTAGCGTCAAATGAATTTTGTTTATCTATAACTATAATACATGCCGGTATACCGGTGCCATAAAATAGGTTTGTCGGTAGTCCGATGATGCCTTTT
>CAUVFI010000052.1:0-6187 GCA_963551055.1 uncultured Campylobacter sp.
ATGTGGAGTTCGCGCAAAAATACAGCGATAACGAAATCACGGCTCTAAATTTTAAAAACGGCAAAATTTATCTAGCTTGGGGCGGAGCCGAAATCGCGGTACTAAACGATAGATTAAAGTTTTTACGCACGCTTAAGACGGGGCGTAGCGGCACAGCCCAAATAGATGCGATCTATGCCGCAAAAGACGCGATTTACGCGGTAGTGGATAAGAATCAACTAATAAGATTAGACGAAGACCCTGATAACAGCGCGGATGGCGGCTACGCCCCAGGTGAGAATTCCACCGCGAACGGGCAATCTTTAAATAAAAATTCCATCCCAGATGGGCTGCGCGGAATTTCGTTTCATTACGGCAGGATCAATGCCGTTAGCCTAGGCGCTAACGGACTTTGCGTCGCAAGCTGGAGCGGCGTAGCCTGTTTTAGTGCAGATCTTGTCGCGATTAAATTTAGCGGCATCGATACAGCGCCTAATCGCGCCGCGCAGGGAGAGCTTGGTGGCGTGAAATCTAAAGATGCGGAATTTAATAGCACAAAAAGTGTGCAAGGCTCCGAGCCAAACAAAACGAAAGCTAGCGGCGCAAAGAGCGCGGAATTTCAAAGCTTAGAATTCAAAGGCGCAAAATTTCAAGACGAGGGGCTTAAAACCCAAAGCGAAATTTCAGTCGAAGCTGGCGATAAAAATTTAAGCGGCTCTATCGCCACTGCGCTTGCAGACTGCGACGGGACGCTGTTTGTGGGCGATATAGAGGGTAATTTTATAAATTTAAAAAGCGGCGAGCGCAAAAGCGTGGGCTCTTGGATCAAATCCATCGTGTGCGCCCGCGGCACGCAGTTTATCGCTACTAAAGATAAAATTTACGAAAATCAAAAAGCAGGATTAAAGGAGGTTGTGGATTTAAAAAGCGAATTTTTAGCGATGTACGCAGACGGGGAAGCGATCCTCGTAGTCAGCAAATCAGGTAAAATTTTAAAATTCTAAGAAAGGATTAGTATGTTAAAAAGTTTCAAACCCGTGCTTTTGGGCTCGGTTTTGTTCGCCGCAAGCGCCCTGTGTGCCGCAGATAGCGACCTAGAGCGCGTGATGAAAGAACGAAATTTAAGCGAAAAAGACGTTTTGGCGGCGGCTAAGACCTATCAGCCGACCGGTAGGAAGGACGATTATATGGTCTTCTCTTCCGGCGGTCAAAGCGGGCAGGTGATCGTTTACGGCGTGCCGTCGATGAGGATCTACAAATATATCGGCGTATTTACCCCGGAGCCTTGGCAGGGATACGGCTTTGATGAGGAGAGTAAGGCGGTCTTAAGATCGGGCTCCATTAACGGCAAAGAGATCAACTGGGGCGATACTCACCATCCAAATTTCAGCGAAAAAAACGGCGAATACGTGGGCGATTATCTCTTTATCAACGATAAGGCGAACCCAAGAATCGCGGTTATAAATTTATCCGATTTCGAGACTACTCAAATAGTCGTAAATCCCGTAATCAAAAGCGATCACGGCGGCTCTTTCGTAACGCCTAATACCGAATACGTCATCGAAACCAGCCAATACGCAGCCCCTTTCGATAACGACTGGCACCCAATCGAGGAGTATCAAGCAGTCTATCGCGGTGCGGTAACGCTATGGAAATTTGACTACGATAAAGGTAAAATCGACGTAAATAAATCCTTTTCTCTAGAGCTTCCTCCATATATGCAAGATCTAAGTGACGCAGGTAAGGGCGAGAGCTTCGGCTGGGCGTTTACCAACAGCTTTAACTCCGAAATGTACACAGGCGGCATCGAAAAGGGTCTGCCTCCGATGGAAGCCGGTATGAGCCGCAACGATACCGACTACCTGCACGTTTACAACTGGCAAATTCTAGAAAAGCTTGCTCAAGACAGCAAAAACTATAAGGTCGTAAACGGACACAGAATCGTTACGATAGACGCCGCCGTAAAAGCGGGAGCGCTATTTTTGATCCCTGAAGCCAAATCCCCTCACGGCGTCGATGTTAGCCCTGATGGTCGCTATATCATCATCGGCGGTAAACTAGATACTCACGCTAGCGTTTATGATTTCAAAAAGATCAAAGAGCTAATTGATAAGAAAGAATATGCAGGCAAGGATCCATACGGAATTCCGATCCTAGATATGCAAAAGACGCTTCACGGACAAGCAGAGCTTGGTCTTGGACCTCTTCATAATACCTTCGATTCGCAAGACGGCGTAATCTATACATCACTTTACGTCGATAGCCAGATCGTAAAATGGAACTACAAGACGCTAAAGGTTTTAGATAGGATCAACGTTCACTACAATATCGGTCACCTTGATTCTATGGAGGGCAAATCCTCAAAGCCTGTCGGCAAATACGTAATCGCGCTGGATAAGCTTTCGATCGATAGATTTAATCCTATCGGACCGCTTCATCCGCAAAATCACCAGTTGATCGACATTACAGGACCTAAAATGGAGATGCTCTACGATCTTCCTATCGGTCTTGGCGAGCCACACGACGTAGTTTCTATCGCAGCCAGTAAGCTTCATACGAAACCTACCTATACTATGGGAACAAACTCTCGTACTGGCAAGCAGCACCCTGCTATGACGCTAGCAGGTCAGGAGCGCATCGAGCGCGACGGCAAAAACGTAAAAGTCTATGCTACAGCGATCCGCAGTCATATTAATCCTGAGCACATCGAGGTTAATAAGGACGATAACGTAACGATCTATATGACAAATTTAGAGCGTGCTGAGGACGAAACTCACGGCTTTACGGTTGATGATTACGATCTGCATATGTCGCTTGAGCCGGGTAAGACTGCGAGCGTAAATTTCATCGCAGATAAAGAGGGCGTATTTCCTTTCTACTGCACAGAATTCTGCTCTGCGCTACACCTTGAGATGTTTGGATATCTATATGTAAAAGATCCGAATAAAAAATACACTTCAGCTAAAGCGTCTATGCTAAAAGCTCTTAGCCCAGAAGCTCTAAAAGCCGAATACGACAAGGTAGTAGCTACGAATAAAGCCACCGACGACGTTATTCAATCAGTCGTTAAATTCTTAAAAGAGAAAAACTACGAGAAGTATCCTAAGGTCAAGGCTTTAGTCGATGACGCGCTGGATCAATACGGCAAAATTCCTGAAACCAAAGCCAAGGCAGACGCCGCGGTAAAAGCAGGCGATATGAACGGCGCGATACTTTGGGAAGGTCAAGTTTGGCAGTACCTAGTAAAAACCGCAGATGTCGGACTTCGCGCCAAAAATAACCTAATCCGCGAGCTCTCCACTCCTATGAGCGAGGCTGCATCTAACGGCGAGAAGGCCTACCTACGCGGAGGCTGCAACGGCTGCCACGTCATCGGTCAAGTAAGCTCCGGTCCTGATCTAACGGGCGTCCTACTCCGCCACGAAAACGGCGAGAAGTGGGTAGCCGATTTCATCAAAGACCCTGCTAAATTCTACGAAGACGACTACGTTAAGGCAATGATAAATTACTTCAACCTTCGCATGCCAAATCAGCATATGAAAGACGAAGAGATCAAAGACATCATCGAATACCTAAAATGGGTCGATGAGAACGCGGGCCTTAACTAGCCCCACTCTCCCCCGCAAGGGGGAGAATTTAAAGGAGATGAAATGCCAAAATATAAAATTTACGCGATTTTAGCGCTGCTTATTATGACGGTCGCTTTTACCATCCCTACGCTAGGATTTTTCAAAGTCCAAGGCAGAATCGTATCGGGGCAGGTTAGCAGCGTCTCGCAGCTGCCCGCATACTCCGCACCGATATGGAATTTTTATACGAAAGCATCGTATAAAAATCATCTAATTCCTAGTGATGTTAAAAACGATCTAGGCGCGATGCTGGAGCATAAATTTGAAGTGGGCGTACCTAGCATACCGGTGTGGAAAATTTCACTTGAAGCGCCGAACTATCCAAAAGAGGCTTTCCCCGATGGAATTCCACTTTACGTCCACGTTGACGGCTTTAGCGGCGATGTCGGCGAGATGAATACCCTAAATCACTATATCGGCATGTATCCCGTCTGGCGCGGCGGCACGCTTGAGCACTCGCTATCGCCCTATTATCTCATAATCGCGACGATAGGAATGCTCGCGTTTTTATACTACGACGGCAAGGGGCAGACCCTGCTTATGATCCTGCCAATCATTGCACCGCTTATCTTCATCGGCTGCTACGTGGGTTGGCTGTATTGGTTCGGGCACAATCTGCAAGACTGGGGCGCGTTTAAAATAAAGCCTTTCATGCCTACAGCATTTGGCGACGGCAGCGTAGCGCATTTTACTACCCATTCATATCCGGCTCTTGGCTTTTGGCTGATGCTGGCCCTGTCGCTGCTATCGGCGTTAGCTCTACTATCTAAGAAAAAATTCCTACGAGAGCATAGATGAGGCTTTTGCTTCTAGCATTCTCGCTCGCGCTAAGCTTAGGCGCGGGCGAGCTTCAAGACGCGATCGATAGCGCAAAAGCGGGCGATATTATCGAACTAGCCACGGGCGAATACCACGGCAATATTTTAATTGATAAACCTCTTACTATCGACGGGCTAGACCGCTCCGCCGTGATCATAGGCGATCGCAACGGAACGGTCATCCGCGTCCGCTCTCCGCATGTTACAATCAAGAATTTAACAATTCAAAACGGAGGCTTCGAGCATCTTAGCGAGGATGCAGGGATCAACGTAAGCGACGTAAACAGCGTAATCATAAAAAATAATCTCATCAAAGACGTGCTCTACGGCGTCGTGCTAAGCAAGGCAAACGACGTAACGATCGAGGGCAACGAAATTTCAAGCAATACCTACCGCACGAGTTTCAAAGGCGACGGCATCAAGCTTTGGTATTCCAATGCCAATAAAATTTTAAATAACGACGTCCACAACGTCCGCGACACCGTTTTTTACTTCTCAAACGGCAATCTCGTCGCAGGCAATAAAGGCCACAGCTGCCGCTATTCGCTGCACTTTATGAACTCCGGGCATAACGTCGTGGAGGATAACTACTACGACGGCAATAGCGTGGGATTATTTTTTATGTTTTCAAGCGATAATATCGCCAGACGTAACGTCGTGCGCAACGCAGACGGCGCTTACGGCGTAGGTATCGGTATGAAGGATAGCTCAAATTTCAGGGTTACGGATAATAAAGTCGTTTACAACGCCCGCGGATTTTATCTGGATCAATCCCCCTACCAGCCGGGCTCGCTTAACGTTTTTGAAAACAACGATATCGAATACAACAGCATCGGCGTGCAATTCCACGCCACGCAGCTAAAAAGCATCTTTAAAGACAACAAATTTAAAGGCAATATGGAGATTGTGCTAAACGATACGCCCCAATCCAAGCTCTTGCAAAACGAATGGAGTGGCAACTACTTCGACGATTACGACGGATTTGACCGCGACGGCGACGGCTACGGCGACGTTAGCTACAGCTCATACGCCTACGCGGATAGGCTTTGGGCGTATAAACCGAATGTGCGGTTTTTTTACGGCTCCAGCGGGATCGCGCTTTTAAATTTCATCTCCAAGCTAGCTCCGTTTTCAGAGCCTGAGCTACTGCTAAAAGATCCAAAACCTAGGATGAAGCAATGATAAAGAATAGACGCGAAGCGATAAAACTACTCGGCGGAGCGCTTGGGACGCTAGGGGCAGCGAGCTTGTTTGCGGATGAGAATTCCACAAATTCCGTAAATTTTACGGGCGGCGAAGCGCAGAATTCCGGCGCGTCAAATTCCGTAAATTCTGCGGGGCAAAATTCCGCAAAAAATTCTAGCGAGGATTCCGCCTCTTTATATCTGCGCCCGCCCGGAGCGCTGGCGGAGCGCGGCTTTCGCAGTAGCTGTATCAAGTGCGGTCAATGCGTGCAGGTCTGCCCCTATCACAGCATCTATCTGCTGGATATTACGCATCTTTTTGACATCGGTACGCCCGTTATCGATGCCAAAGAGCGAGGCTGCTATCTTTGCGGCGCGCTTCCTTGCGTGCTCGCCTGTCCTAGCGGCGCGCTTAGCCACGAGACGAACGAGCCTAAAAAGGTTAAAATGGGTATCGCCGTGATTGAAAATTTAGATGCTTGTTTGGCGTATCGCGGACAGGTTTTAAAACCGGACGATCTGCGCCTAAAGCCCGCCAAGACCGAGCAGGAGCGCGAGCTAAACTCAGCGCTGGCGG
>CAUVFI010000053.1:0-6142 GCA_963551055.1 uncultured Campylobacter sp.
CTTGTGATTTAGGATATAGCATAGGATGCTATGCTCTAGGGTTTTGGTATGCCTCAGGCGAAGGCATAGAACAAGACTTTGAAAAAGCAATAAATTTATATTCTAGAGCTTGCGATTTAGGGCATAGCACAGGATGCTATAGTCTAGGAGTTTTGTATAGTTCCAGCGAAAGTGCAAAACAGGACTACAAGAAAGCAAGTGAACTATATTACAAAGCTTGCGATTTGGGAAACGGGCTAGGATGTAGCGATCTAGGAGTTTTATATGAGCAAGGGAAAGTCATAGAGCAAAACTATAACAAAGCAAATGAGCTATATTCTAAGGCTTGCGATTTGGATGTCGGTGAAGGTTGCAATAGTCTCGGGGTTCTATATGAGTCTGGTAAAGGTGTAAAACAAGACTTTGAAAAAGCAAAAGACCTGTATTCTAAAGCTTGCAATCTTGGAGATGGACTAGGATGTGTCAACTTAGGAGCTTTATATGAACAAGGAAAAGGTGTAAAACAAGATTACCAAATAGCAAATAAATTATTTTCCAAGGCTTGTGATTTAGAAATTGCCGAAGGGTGCTACAATCTAGGATTTTTATATCATTCAGGCTACGGTGTAAACCAAGACTATAAAAAAGCAAGTGAATTATATTCCAAAGCTTGTGATTTAGAATATGGTATAGGATGTCATAATCTTGGATTTTTATATTATTCAGGCGCAGGCACAAAGCAAGATTACGAAAAAGCGAGTGAATTGTTTTCTAGGGCTTGTGATTTAGAGGCCGGTGAAGGGTGTGATGGCCTCGGACATCTATATGAATCTGGTAAAGGTGTAAAACAAGATTACCAAATAGCAAATAAATTATTTTCCAAGGCTTGTGATTTAGAAATTGCCGAAGGGTGCAATAATCTTGGATATTTATATGAATCCGGCAAAGGGGTAAAAAAAGATAAGAGTATGGCGAAAAAATACTATGGTAAAGCCTGCAATCTAGGGATTAAGCGTAGTTGCTACACCTATAAAAAATTAAACGAGCAAGGTTTTTAACCTACATAAATTTTAAGTCGCTCGCGAAGTCTGCTTAAATTTAAGGCTTAAATTTAAAGGTCTAAATTTAAACCATATTATCCGCGCGGCAGCGCTAAAAGCGCGTCAAAATGCGCGGACTTAAAATTTAAACCCATTTCGCCGCGGCAGATGCTGCGTAAGCGGTGCGTAAAATTTAGCAAGCGCCAAATTACGACATTCGCGTCAAAATAAAAGGATGCGTTCTGCCGCCATTGAAATTTTAAGTAAGCCGCGAATTAGTTAAGAATTTTAAAAATTTTAAGTCATCTCGTTTGCGGGTTAAAATTTCGAGCGAGCCGCTAATTCGTAGCGTTCGCGTCGAACTGCAAAAATTTCCTGATCTCCTCCATCGCCTCTTTGTTTGAAAGGGTAAATTTTATCTCGATGCGGCGGCTAGCGTCCTTGTCCTCGACGCCTCTGCGCATCACGGGCTGCGTGTAGCTGCGACCGCTGGCGATGAGATATTTTTGCAGTCGCTCATCTTTATTCCACGAATTGATGAAATCCATCACGGCAAACGCCCTATTTTGCGACAGCTCGAGGTTGTACAAATATCCGCCGTCACTGTCCGTGTGCCCTTCGATGATGATCTGATCTAAATTTTCGCGAATTTCATCATTATTCAAAAGCACGGCGAAATAGCTCTGCAGCGTCGAGCGGAGCGTCTCTTTGGCGTCCTCTTTCAGCTCGCTTGAGCCTTTGTCGAAAAGGATCGACGAGCTTAGCGTCATCGCGCCGCTTTCGTTATCGATGCGGATCTTGCCGCCCAGCTTCTCCTTCAGATCGGCGATGATCTTAACCTTCATTCCAGTGAGGTTGCGGATGCGGTTTTTTGTGACGTTGAGGTCTTGTAAAATTTTATTAAAATCGCTCTCTTTCTGCGTGAGCTGATCGAGCAAAAAGGCGATTTTAAGCTCGTTTTGGCTAATCGTAGCGTTGGCGTCGTCGCGCGTTTTTTGCAGAAGCGAGTTGATGTCTAAATTTTCTTTTTTCAGCTTCTCCGCCATCTCGGTTAGATCTTCGATCTGTATGAAATAGATGGAATTTTGCTTGCGAAGGTCGGTGTTTTCGATATTTAGCTTCTCGAGCTGGTCGCTAAAAATTTTATTCAGCGCCTCAAGCTCGGCACTTTTTTTCTCCTGGCTTTGCAGGCTTGCTAGAGCGCTTGAAATTTGGCTTTCTTTTTCCTGCAGGTTGCTTTGTGTGAGGAAGTATTTGACGATGATGCCGCCTACTAAAAGCACGAAAACAAAAAGCAGCCCCGCCATCAAATCGGCGTACGCGATCCAAAAGGTCTCTTTTTCTTCGTTATTCGTTTTCATCTAAAAGTGCTTTTTCATCGATGCTCGCAAGCGTTTTACGAAGCTCTTCGATGATGCTTTCGTTGCTCGTCCGCGCAGCGCCCTCTCCAGCTAAAAGTGCCTTCAAATCCGCGCTTAGTCCCTTAAAACTAGCGTCAATTTTAGCGGCGTAAGCATTCTGTGAACTTGAAATTTCACCCGCAAACCCGCCCAAGGAAGCATTTAGGCTCTTGATTTGAGCGCTTAATGCACTCGTAACGTTAGCCAGCTCGCCTTGCCCGTCCGTTAAAGTCTTAGACTGGCTTAGATACTGCGCGGAAATTCCGTTTTGAATTTCGATTAGGCTTGCAGACACGGACTTGAGTGCAGATAAAATTTGAGCGAAGCTCTTATCTAACTCACCGTGAGCGAGATTTGTCCTTTGGATCATCTCGCCTGCTTTTTCAAGCTCTTCTTGTGTAATCGCCATACTTCGCTTCTCGGCTTCCATCACGCTTTCAAACGCGCCGATTTTTTCATCGATTAGGCGGTTTAGTCTTTCGGTAAAATTCGTAGAGCTCATCATCACAAATGAGCGCGAAATTTCAGAATTAGCGTTTAAAATTTCATTCAGATAGCCCTGTGTTATTTCGTCTTTGTTCCAGAAAAAATTTTTAGTGGAATTTTTGTATTTGATGAGCAGGCGCTCATATTTGCTGATGCCCTTTTTCTCAAAATATATCCACCAAAGCGCCAAAAAGATTCCATAGATCGAGACGTAAAATGCTGTACCTACGCCGCCTAGAAGCTGCGCGATCTCGGTTTCTAGCCCATCGATATTGCTTGAGGAAAAGTGCGGCATCGAAATCGCAATCGAGATGAAAGTTCCTAAAATTCCAAGCATCGGAAAGACTGCCGATGCGACGGAAGCGTAGTTTTGATTACGCAGCGAGTAGCCGTATTCGTCCACAAAAAGATCAAAGCTGGCATCGGATTTTTTTTTGCCGCCGATACTTAAGAGATTGGCGACGATGTAATTCTTT
Organism: uncultured Campylobacter sp.; assembly: GCA_963551055.1. Taxonomy (GTDB): domain Bacteria; phylum Campylobacterota; class Campylobacteria; order Campylobacterales; family Campylobacteraceae; genus Campylobacter_B. The sequence goes on from CAUVFI010000053.1 coordinate 3,382, forward strand.
AGCTCACGCTTGAAATCATCGATATTATTTTGAAAATTTAAGCAGCCATATTCTGCATTATGACGAGCTAAAATTAGTGCAATAATGAGCAAAACCGCAAGCATCAGGATCGAGTGCGTTTCTACCTTCAGCCCGATAAGCCCCAAATAGCCCAGCAAAAACACCACAAAAACCGCAATCGGCAGAGCTGCGATCTTAAAAAAAACGCCCGCTAACGAGCGCTCCTTCGCCTCAGGTAGCGTGATATCGAGCACTTCGTTATTTGGGCGATCCATATTAGTTCCTATTTAGGCAATTTAGATTGTCAAATGCGACTTGCAAGCGCGCCACCATACTCTGCTCGCCCGCTCTCAGCCATTTGCGAGGATCGTAGAATTTTTTATTCGGTTTATCCTCACCTTCCGGATTGCCGATTTGAGCTTGCAAATAGCCGCGATTTTTGCCCTCATAAGCGCGCACGCCGTCCCAAAACGCCCACTGCGTGTCGGTGTCGATATTCATCTTAACGACGCCGTAACTAACGGCTGCCTTGATGTCGGAGGTTCCGCTGCCGCTGCCGCCGTGAAAGACGAAATTTACAGGCTTTTCAGATTGCAGATTAAATTTTTCGCGGACGAATTTTTGCGAATTTTTCAAAATTTCAGGTCGCAGCACAACATTACCCGGCTTATACACGCCGTGGACGTTGCCAAAGCTTGCTGCAATGCTGAATCTATCGCTGATTTTGCTTAGCCGCTCGTAGGCGAGTGCGACATCTGCGGGCTGGGTGTAAAGCCGCGCGTTATCGACGCCGGTATTATCGACGCCATCCTCTTCGCCGCCTGTGACGCCAAGCTCGATCTCAAGCGAAATTCCAAGATCGCTTAAAATTTCCAAATACTTCTCGCAGGTCGCTAAATTTAACTCCAAATCATCCTCGCTAAGATCGAGCATGTGCGAGCTAAACAGCGGCACGCCGTGAGCTTTTTTATGAGCGGCATTAGCTTCGATGAGCTCGTCGATCCACGGAAGCAGCTTCCTCGCGGCATGATCGGTATGTAAAATCACCGCAACGCCATAATGAGCCGCCAAAGCATGCACTTGATGTGCGCCTGCAATAGCGCCTAAAACTGCGGCATTAGGGCAAGTAGCGCCCGCATAAAACGCCGCGCCGCCGTTGCTAAACTGAATTATTACGGGCGAATTTGCGATTTTAGCGCTTTCCAAGACGGCGTTTATGGAGTTGCTCCCCACTACGTTTACCGCAGGGATCGCAAAGCCCTGCTGCTTCGCATACGCATAGACCTTACTTACGTCATCGCCGCTTAAAACGCCCGGTTTTACTATATCTAAAACGCCCATTTTTAGCTCCTATATTATTTATACTCGATTTTAGCGTTTTTGTGAAGATCTGCCGCTTTTTGCTCGACTACTTTTGCCGCTTTTTGCTGTCTAAGCACGCGCTCAATAAAAGGCTTTGCTTCGCTTTGACTTAACTGCTTTTTAGCTTGAGACTCCTCTTTTAACACTACGTGATATCCGACCCTGCTTTTAATCGCTTTAGTAGTGATTTGACCATCTTTTATCTTAGAGATCGCATCGGCAAAAGGCTTGACCTGATCGCTAGGCATCCAGCCTAGCTCGCCGCCGGTTTGTTTAGCCTGCGGATCGATAGATTTGGCTTTGGCAAGCTCTGCAAATTTAGTAAATAGCGCACTGTCACTAAGCCCTTTTAACTGCTTAATAATATCGTTTGCCTCAGCTTCGGTTTTAACGACGATCTGAGCCGCTTTGATTCTCGCAGGCTCGGTAAAGCGCGCTTTGTTTTTGTTATAAAAATCGGCTATTTCTTTATCATCAATATTTATTTTGCTAGCTTCTTTAGCCTGCCATACGCGAAGCGCTAAGTTATCTTTTACGATTTCAAGCTCTTTTTTATAAACATCTTCGTCCATAACGCCCGATTTTTTAGCTTCATCCGTTAGCAGCATCAGATCGATGCCTTTATCGATAAGCTCCTTTTTTTGATCGGCATTAAGAGCAGCGATATCTACATTGCCTATGCCTTGAAGTAGTGGAGCGAGCTCTTTTTCAGTTACGTCTTTGCCATTTACGGTAGCGTAAACGGTAGCGTTAAGGCTGATAGCGGCAGCCAAACTAAGTGCTGTAAATAAAACTTTTTTCATTATAATTCCTTAAAAAAATTTTAATGGCGATTATAACTCAAAGTTGTTAACAATCAAACTGTACTTTAGAATTTTAGGGTAGAATTCCGCCTTGAGGAAATACAAATGAGAAGTAAAAAAGATATTTTAGAGATAAAAAAGAGAATTTTACAAAACTTCGCGGAAGAGCGCAGCGAGTTGAAATTTAAAGACAACTATCAGCTTTTAGTCTGCGTGATGCTTAGCGCGCAGTGCACGGACAAGCGGGTAAATTTGATCACGCCACGCTTTTTTGCGGAATTTCCTAGCGTTGCAGAGCTCGCAAAGGCCAATCTGGCAAGCGTAAAGCTGCTAATCAGCTCGTGCAATTTCTACAACAACAAAGCCGTAAATTTGATCAAAATGGCGCAGGCGGTGGTTAGCGACTTTGACGGCGTCGTGCCGCTTGATGAGGTGGGACTAAAATCTCTTGCGGGCGTGGGGCAAAAGACCGCTCACGTCGTGCTTTTAGAGGGTGCGGGCGCAAACGTGATGGCGGTGGATACGCACGTCTTTCGCGTCGCGCATCGCCTAGGGCTGAGCCGTGCAAAGACGCCCGAGCTTACGGAGCGCGATCT
>CAUVFI010000054.1:0-6060 GCA_963551055.1 uncultured Campylobacter sp.
AATTTATAAATTTATCTTGCAACCGCAGCGCTAAGCCCTTACGGGTAAATTTTAAAATCTCGTTTTGTGCAGGCCGACTCCGCACGAGCGTAGAAATTTTAAAATTCCCACGCCGCGCAAACAGGTGAAATTTTAAAATTTCAAGCTGCACGGTAGCGCTCAATTTTACTCGCCTCGGTGCAAAATTTTATCTACTTCAAATTCTGCGCGCCATAGATTTTGCGACTTCATAAATTGATCGAGAAATTTTAAATTTTATCCTGCCATGCGCTACGGCTTGACATACAGCTCGCACCGCGCAGAATTCAATCATCCTAGAAATTTTACAGACTTAAAATTTTAAAGCATCGTCAAATTTAAAAGGACGAAGTTCTGCGCATTTTAAAATTTCGCTAAATTTCATACTTAAAATTCTAAATTGCTTTGCAAATTTAAAAACCGTAAAATTCCGCGGCTCCGCAGTTTTCTAAGAGCAACTGCCGCGCCGCCTTATAAAATATATTTCGCCAGATCCTCGTCGCTTGCGATGCCTGCAAGCTTTTCGCTTACGAGCTTTTCATCCACGACGATCTTTTGCCCTTTAAACTTATCCGCTTCGAAGCTGATATCCTCAAGCACCTTTTCCATTATCGTATGCAGCCTTCTAGCGCCGATATCCTCGACCTTTTCATTCGTGCTCGCCGCAAATTTCGCGATCGCTTTGACCCCGTCCTCGCTAAATTCCAGCTCCACGCCCTCGGTCTTTAAAAGCGCTGAGTACTGTTTAAGAAGCGAATTTTTCGGCTTGGTTAAAATTTCACACAGCGCCGCCTCGTCTAAGCTGTCAAGCTCGACGCGAAGCGGGAAGCGCCCCTGAAGCTCGGGGATTAGATCGCTCGGCTTGCTGATATGAAAGGCGCCCGCGGCGATAAAAAGGATATGATCGGTGTCGATATTGCCGAATTTCGTGCTTACGCTGCTGCCCTCCACGATCGGAAGCAGATCGCGCTGCACGCCCTCTTTGCTCGGATCCTGCCTGCCGCTATTGCCGCTTGAGACCGCCACCTTATCGATCTCGTCGATAAAGATGATGCCCTCGTTTTGTGCGCGCCTAACGGCTTCGGCTTTGATGCTCTCCATATCGAGAACTTTCTCGCTAGCCTCGCTTTTAAGGGCAACCTTGGCGTCTTTGACCTTCATCTCTTTTTTGCTTTTGCGCGTCGAAATTCCGATTACTTTGATGAAGCTTTCCTGCATATTCGCCATCTCGGGCGGCAAATTTGGATTTGACTCAAGCGCATTTTCGCTTACTTCGATCTCGATACTAAGATCGTCCAGATCGCCGTACTCAAGCTTAGCCGCCATCTTTTCGTAGCTTTTTTCGTAATCTGCGACCTTCTCCTCGCTCGCTCCGCGCGGAAGCGGCGGAAGGACTTTTTCTAAAATTTTACGCTTGATGTAATCATCGATCTTGTCTTTGTTCTTTTCAAATTCCTCGCCGCGCACTAAATTTACCGACGCGGCGGCCAGATCGCGCACCATGCTCTCCACGTCACGCCCCACGAAGCCCACTTCAGTATATTTGCTCGCCTCAACCTTGATAAAAGGAAGTCCGAACATCTTCGAAAGCCTGCGCGCGATCTCGGTCTTACCTACGCCGGTAGAGCCGATCATCAGGATGTTTTTAGGCATCACCTCGTTTTTCATCTCATCTTCGAGCGCCATTCTACGGTAGCGATTTCGCAAAGCCACCGCTATCGTGCGTTTGGCGCTATTTTGTCCAATTATATATTCGTCTAATTTCTCTACAATCTGCTTTGGTGTCATCATCTCTTTTCGTCCCAAATTGCGTATGTTTTGATGTTTTCGTTCGTGTAAATGCAAATCTCGCCCGCGATTTTAAGGCTTTGCTTTACGAGCTCCTCTTCGTCTAGGCTTGCAAATTTATCCAAAGCTCGCGCCGCGCTAAGAGCGTAATTTCCGCCGCTTCCGATCGCTGCGATCTTGCCGTCGTCCGGCTCTACCACGTCGCCCGTGCCGCTAAGCAGAAAGATATTTTTGCGGTCCAGCACCAGCATCATCGCTTCGAGCTTTCGCAGATACTTATCCTTGCGCCACTGCTTGCTAAATTCTATCACAGCCCTTAAAAGATCGCCTTTTGCGCCATCTAAGCACTTTTCAAACATATCAAAAAGATTAAACGCATCGGCGGTACTGCCTGCAAAGCCTGCCAAGACATTGCCCTCTTTGCCGATCTTTCGAATTTTTGTCGCGTTGCCCTTTAAGACGGTGTTTCCGAACGTAACCTGGCCGTCGCCGCCGATGACCGAGGCCTTCGCACCTTTGTAGGCTAAAATGGTAGTCGCTTCAAACACTAGCCACCTCTATCTCAAATTTAGCGCTTATACCGTGCTTTAGCTTGGCATTTACGTCGTAGATCCCGGTCGTTTTGATAGCCTCGGTCTCTAAAATTTTCTTATCGATTTCGATCCCCTTTTGCTCTTTTAGCGCGGTTGCGATCTCATCTTTGGTCACCGAGCCGAAAAGCGCGCCGCTCTCGCCCGTCTGCTTTACGATCTTTACGCGGATCTTAGCTAGCTCCTCGGCTAGTTTTTGCAGGCTTGCGACCTCATATTTTTCAAGTTCGGCTTGCTTTTTCTTATCCGCTTCAAATTTACGCAAAACCTCCGTTGTAGCGGCTTTAGCGTAGCCTTTGCCGATTAAGAAGTTATTGCCGTAGCCGTCCTTGACCTCCTTTACCTCGCCCGCCTTTCCGAGCCCCTTAACGTCTTTGATCAATAATACTTTCATCCATTATCCTTTTAAATTTAGCTTTAAATTTATAAAATTTTATAAGCGGCGCGGGCGGATCTGAAATTTAGTAAAATTTCATGAAACCCGCCAGCAGCCGCTCGCTACTTTTTCGATAAATTTTAAAATTTCGTTTTGCGAAATTTGCCCGTCCGCCGTGCGGCAAAATTTCATCTAAAGCTTGCGTCCGTTCTTTCCCGCGATGATAAATCTTAGCGCGCTTAGCTTGATAAATCCGTCGCCGTCTTTTTGATTGAAAACCTTATCCTCTTCAAACGTCACAAAATCTGTATTAAACAAGCTATCGCTCTTGCTTTCCCTGCCCAGCACGGTCACGTTGCCCTTATAAAGCTCGAGTTTAACCTTGCCGTTTACGTGCTCTTGGGATTTATTTATCAGCTCTTGAAGCAGCAAGCGCTCCGGGCTGAACCAAAAGCCGTTGTAGATGAGCTCGGCGTAGCGCGGCATTAGATCGTCTTTTAGATGCGCCGCACCGCGATCTAGCGTGATGCTCTCAATCGCGCGGTGAGCCTTTAGCATGATCGTGCCGCCCGGAGTTTCGTAGCAGCCGCGACTCTTCATGCCGACGTAGCGATTTTCAACAAGATCGAGCCTGCCGATGCCGTTTTTAGCGCCAAGCTCGTTAAGCGCTGCTAGCATCTCGTGCGGTTTAAGCGCCTTGCCGTTTAGCTTTACGGGATCGCCGCGTTCGTATTCGATCTCGATGATCTCGCTCTTATCTGGCGCGTTTTTAGGGCTCACGGTCCATCGCCACATATCCTCTTCAGGCGCATGAGCGGGATCTTCCAGCACCAAGCCCTCGTAGGAGATGTGAAGGATATTCGCATCCATCGAATACGGCGATTTGCCTGGCTTTGAGGCGATGTCGATGCCGTTTTTCTTAGCGTAAGCAAGCAGCTTCTCGCGAGAGTTCAAATCCCACAGCCTCCACGGCGCAATCACCTTAATATCGGGATTTAGCGCGTATGCGCCAAGCTCGAAGCGGACTTGATCGTTACCCTTGCCGGTTGCACCGTGGCTTATGGCGTCCGCGCCAGTTTTTTTCGCGATTTCGACTAGCTTTTTAGCGATCAACGGGCGCGCGATCGACGTGCCTAAAAGATACTCGCCCTCATAAACGGCGTTTGCGCGAAACATCGGAAATACGTAATCGCGCACAAATTCCTCGCGCAGATCCTCTACGAAGATATTTTCCTTTTTGATGCCCAGTTTCACAGCTTTGTTTTTGATCGGCTCCAAATCCTCGTTCTGGCCGATATCTGCGGTGAAAGTCACCACATCGCAGCCGTAAGTATCGCCGAGCCACTTTAAAATAATACTAGTATCTAGTCCTCCGGAATACGCCAAAACGACCTTTTTTACATCTTTTGCCATCTCAAATCCTTTACGTAAAATTTGGCGAAATTCTACCAAAAATAGTTTAATAGTTGCTTTTAAGGCAAATATCGCTAAACTCACGCCTATGAGAATCGATAAATTTTTAAACGCAGTCAATATCACCAAGCGGCGCGCCATCAGCGAAGATATGTGCAAAAGCGGCGTCGTAGCCGTAAACGGCGCGGTAGCAAAGCCCGCCAAAGAGCTTAAAATCGGCGACGTTATCACTATAAGTTTTTTGGATAGAAAACAAAGCTTTAAAGTCCTAGCCTTTCCTAGCGCAAAAAATACGCCCAAAAGCGAGCAAACAAAGTATGTCCAAGAGCTTTGAACTCATCTGCGGCGAGGATGAAATTTCGCGCCTCGTACAAGCGCTGCCAAAAAGCGGCATAATCTTACTAATCGGGGGTCTCGCCGCCGGTAAAACGACGCTTGCGCGCGCGATCGTGCGGGCTCACGGGTTAGATGAGCACGTGAGCTCGCCTACGTTTTCGATCATGCAAAACTATGGCGAAATTTATCATTACGACATCTATAACGGCGGCTGTGAGGGGATTTTAAAAAACGGACTATTTGAAAATTTATTTGAAGAGGGGCTTCATCTGATCGAATGGGCGGATGAAAATTTGATAAATTTACTTAAAAAATATGAGCTTGATTTTTGCGTAGTGAGGATCACGCCACACGCGCAAGGGCGAAAATACGAGGTAAGCTATGCATAAACTAGAAGTCAGGGGTCTTAAAAAAACCATAAAAGGCACGCCGATCATCAAAGGAATCTCGCTAGAACTTTACAATGGCGAGATTGTAGGGCTGCTAGGGCCCAATGGCGCGGGCAAAACCACGACGTTTTATATGATCTGCGGGCTGATAAGCGCTAGCGGCGGCGATATCTTGCTTAATGAAAATAGCATCGCAAAGGTTCCGCTTCACAAACGCGCCAAGCTCGGCATCGGCTACCTGCCACAAGAAAGCAGCATCTTTAAGGAGCTTAGCGTTGAGGAAAATTTAATGCTCGCCGCGGAGATTACCTATAAAAATAAAGCCGAAGCCTCACGTAAGGTCGATGAGATGCTAAATCTGCTCAACATCGAGCCAATCAGATTGCGCAAAGGCGTGAGCCTAAGCGGGGGCGAGCGCAGGCGCTGCGAAATCGCGCGAAGCCTAATGATAACGCCGAAATTTCTACTTTTAGATGAGCCGTTTGCGGGCGTCGATCCGATCGCCGTTAACGATATCCAAAGCATCGTGCGCGATTTAAGCGATCTTGGCATCGGCGTGCTCATCACCGATCACAACGTCCGTGAAACGCTTGCGATCTGCGACCGCGCCTACGTCATCAAAGACGGCGAGCTGTTCGCCGGCGGCACCGCAAAAGAGATAGCCAGCGATCCAAATGTCCGTAAATTCTACCTCGGCGAGGATTTTAGCATCTAAGTCAGCCAGAGCGCTTTGGATTTTCACTTCCCGCTTCGGCGCGCGCGGTTAAATTCTATAATTTAAGTTTTGCAATTTAAAATTCAAGTGTACGGCTGCGACTGGCTGTACGCGTGCCTCTCGACCTAAATCTGCGTATTAAAATTTTAAAGCCCGTAAAGCCTCGGCGCTCAATAATTTCACGCCCGTTTTAATTTACATATTAAATTTTGAGGCGTAACGCTTCGGTGCGAGGCGCGTATCAGTATGGTTTGAATTTTGTACTTAAAATTTTGAAATAGTTATGACGGCGAGATTTAAACTCGGCGTCTAAATCTCGCGCATCAATTTTTGAAGTGCGTCTCGGGCTCGTTTTTAAATTTCAAAAGGTATTTTGTGCACTGCAAATTTTAAATAATTTTTGCGGCAGGTTCTCTTTTCGCGACCGCAATTTAC
>CAUVFI010000055.1:0-6019 GCA_963551055.1 uncultured Campylobacter sp.
AGCGCGATAAAAAATTTTTTAAATTCCTCCTTTTCAAAATACATACTCACGCCCTCTAAGATGAATATATAGCCCGCGCTGCCGTGTTTTGCGACTAGCTCGTCCATCCACGAGGGATCCAGCATCGAGTAGGCCAGGCTAAAGTTGTTCTTTGCTTTGGGCAGCAGTGCGTCGCGCATGGCGATGACGTCGGGCAGATCGAGGTCGTAAAATAGGGCGTTTGGTAGGGCTTTTTGCAGTCTAAGTGGGCGGGTGTCGAGTCCTGCGCCAAGCTGCACGATGATAGGGCGATCAAGCTCCGCCGCGAGTCGCAGCGTCTCGTCGTCGAAAAATTTCGCGCGGATCACGGTGCCCGTCTTGCTAAGGCGCGCGTCGTTAAATTTTGCAAAATCATAATCGATCTGTTCGACCGCGGCGCTCGAAAAGGGATCATTTAGGATTGGATCCGCGTCTTTGAAATCCAAGTGGCGCATATAAACGTTGATTAGCAACGTCTCGGAAACGTTATCTTTAAAATTTAACTTTTGCATGAAGTGCCTTTCTTGCGGTATCGTTGCGAGCAAAATACCGCTTATTTTTAATATGCATTATTATATCCTTGCTAAATAAAATTTCAATAAAATGATATTAATTTTTATTTAAAGACAGAATTTTAAATTCGCGCCACGAGTTTTGGCTATAATTTCGCCGCATAAGGCTCAATAAATTTTTGAAATTTTACGCGATGCAAAGCGCGGGTAAAATTTAGAATATAAAATTTATTAGCTTAGGCGACCTAGATGCGCAGCTATAGTGCGGATGGTAAATTTAATCCGCGCAGCTTTATCTTTGTCTAAATATTTCATTGTATAATTCTTAGCTTTTGGAGGTTATATGGAAAAATCGCGGCTGGGACTACTGCAAACCGAGGCTATCGCCACGCTTAGCGACGAGGAGCTTGCAATGTTCGAGCACCAAGTCATCAAAAAAGGCTATGTTTTTTATAGCGAGGCGCCTAAAGTTTTTATTTTTAAAAGTGGACAGGCGAAGCTTTCGTTTTTTGAAGACGGCGAAGAATTCATCATCAACTACCTAAATAAGGACAATATCACCATTCTCAATGAAATTTGCGCGCTTGAGTTTTTAGAGGACAGCGAGATTTACACGATCGATGCGAGCGGACTAGGGGAGATCTTGGCAAATCGCAGCTTTTGCGAGGCATATATAAAAATTTTAACAGAGATAATTCTGCTACAGCGCAAAATCACACGCTCTATACTTTTTGAAAATGCAAAAGGGCGTATCGCGAGCTTTTTGATCGAGCTTGCAAACGAGCAGAATTTTCATCAAAACGGCTACAAATACGTCTTTTTGCCCTTTTCGCTAAAGGTGCTTTCATCCTTCGTGGGGCTCAAGCGTCAAAGCGCGAGTACCGCGTTTAACGAGCTTGTAAAAGATAACGTAATTCAAAAAATCAGTCAGCACGAGTTTTTGATCCTGGACTACGACAGATTGCTTAGCTACTGTGTTTAGGCTCGGGCTAGAGTTTTGAGAGCATTGTGCGGCTTACGGCTTAAGCGCGAAATTTTGTTAAAGTTACGGCGCAGGATTTTGCCTAAATTTACAGCGTAAAATTTTTATCAAGAGCTTGGTTTTAGAATTTCATCCCGAATTTCGTTTAGGATTTCGTCTAAAATTTTGGATCGAACGAAATTTTATGCATCGGAATTTTTAAAATTTAAGAAACTAAAAATGCGCGGCAAAGTGCCGCGCCATATTTTATTTATATCGTGCTGAAGCGCGATAGATTAGTCTTTCTTTTTCATATCGTATTTATTTACCATAAATCCGACCAAGCCTACGAAAAATAGACCGCCGCAGATGTTACCTAGCGTAACTGGGATCATATTTTTAACGATGAAATTTCCCCAGTTTATTGAATCTATTTGAGCCGCCGTTACACCGTGAAGCGAGCTTGCAAGAGCATTTACATCGCCACCCGCAGCTGCTAAATAGTGGCCTTTAGCGATGATACCTTCAGTTAGGATAAACATATTTGCCACGCAGTGTTCCATAGAGCAAGCTACGAATGCGCCGATCATCCACATAATTGCAAAGAATTTACCCGATAGATTACTCTCGCTGGTCGCAGTCCAGATAGACATACATACAAACACGTTACAAAAAATTCCGCGGATGAATAGCTCATGAAAAGGTGCGTTTATTTTGCCTGCTGCTGCAGGAATGAAGTGCTGCAAGATGTAGCCATCATATTTAAGCGGAAGTCCTGAGTAATAATACATATACGCGATTAACGCGCCGCCTACGAAGTTAAAGCACCAAACGATAGCCCAATAGCCGATTGTTTTACCTAGCGGTAATTTGCCATCGGCAGCAGGTACGCCCGTTAAAACCGAGCTAGTAAATAGATGCCCACCGTAAAAAACCACCATCATCAGACCGCAGCTAAAGGTAATACCACCGATGAAATTCGATAAGCCAATAGATTGCTTTTCAGCCATTCCGACGGTCGAGTGAGCCCAGAAAATATCGCCCATAGCGATTGCAGCGCCCGCCATTATAGCTAGAAAAATTATGCTAATTAGCGGGGTATGCGCCTTGTGTTGCATCGAACTAGACACCGCTTGCGCGGTTTCTGCAGGATTTAACATTTACTCCTCCTCATTTAAATTTGAATCAATTTCTAAGATACGCTCATAAGCTTTTTGCGCATTTTTTTTTGCGCTCTCGCTCAGTCCTTCTTTAAAATCAAGGACGTTATCGAGCAACACGCTAATGCCCAAAAACAACGTCTTTGGGCAAATTTTGCGCAGATAGCTTAGAAGCACCGGCGTAGGCAGGTTATGCGTCGAGTAGATATAGTCGCGATCGTTGCTGAGGTCGAAAAATTCTATCTTATTCTCATCAAAGCCGCTCATCGCATCTACTACGATTAGAATTTCAGGGGCAAATTCCCTAAGGGCTGCAAATTCGTTTTCGGGCACATCCTGCCCATAAAAAACGCGCCAATCTTTTAAGTTTGCCTCGACTATTCGCCCCGTTTCATTGCCCACGTCGTCGTCGCCGCGAAGGGGATTGCCGATACAAAGCAACGCCTTTCGCATCAAAAATCCTTCCTTAGCACGAAATATCCTTCGCGCATATTTTTTAGCAGATCTTTAAGCTCACATTCGCAAAGCTGAGGGATTAGCTTAGCTACGTGCTCGGCAAAAATTTCAATCTCGAAATACTTGCTTAGGTTACCGATCTTAAATTTAACGTAGTCGCCCGAGTTCTCGATGATGCGTTTAAATTCTTCATCGTCTATCTCAAGTACCTTTTCGCTAAAATCTATCGTACCTACGCCGTGACCGACGCAGGTGGAAAAAACCTTGATATCCTTTAGCTCTTTAGGTAAATTTTCGTTTTCGTCCATATGCCGCTTTGTAAGCTTAAAAACCTCAATCATCGTTTGCTCCAGACCTCTTTTTGCGGATCGATCTTAAATTCCTCCGTAGCGCGGGCGTATTTTAGATATACGTCATTGTGCAATAGTGCCATGCACTCCGCGTATCTAGGATCCTCTTCGGTGTGGATAGCGTTAAGTAGAGCCTCGCGAGAAGCTTTTGGATCGTGAACGTCAGATGAGGTTTTGATCGCATCCATATATTTTGCAAATAAAACTCTTCCGAAAATATAGCTCATCAGCCTCTTAGCTTCAGCTTGCAGATCGCGCTCGAATAAAATATCGCCGATAACTGAACTCTTAACCGGTGGCGGAAGAGTGCTATCTTGCTCATAGCTCTTCTTTTGAAGCTTTTGATCGATGATGCCAAGCGCCATGCCAAGACCATAGATGATGCTAGCAGGATGCGGAGGGCAGCCGGGGATATAAACATCTACCGGTACAATCTTATCGATACCACTCCATACGCTATATGCATCATGAAAAATTCCGCCAGTGCTTCCGCAGGCCCCAAGAGCTACTACGATCTTTGGATCAGGTGCAGCCTCATAAGCGCGGAGCAGCGGATAATACATCTGTCGAGTAACCGGACCGGTGCAGACTAAGATATCTGCGTGGCGAGGGTTAGCTACGAGTTTAAATCCGAAGCGCTCCGGATCCCACATCGGCGTGATAGAAGCAAAAATTTCGATTTCACAGCCATTGCAACTTCCGCAGTCGATACGATAAACGCTGAAGCTTCGTTTGATATTTTTCAAAAGCTCCAATTTTGCGGTTAGATCGTTTGCGTTTTTAATATTTTCGGGGACTTGATACAAACTCATTTTATTGCCTCCTCTATACCTTTGGTCACTCTTTCGACCGCTTGAGCTTTTTTGCATTCAGGACAGATATAGAGATATTTTTTAGCTTCTTCTAATCTGCCTGGGAGCAAATTTGCAGTACTTAGCTTTTCTAGCGTGTAATTGATGAGCCTTTTTGGGGTCATCGGCTTGCCGCAGCAGCTGCATTTCTCCATCTCAAGCTCGCCGTGTTGGATAAGCGCGCTTTTATCAAATTTTACCGCTAGCTCAAAGCTATTGCCTAGCCTTACTGCTCCCGTAGGGCATACCTCGTCGCAGCGACCGCAAAATATGCAGCGTCCGCAATCAAATTCCCAAATTAGTTTGGTTTGGGCTTCATTCATCTTAAGCTCAATCGCATTAGATGGGCAGGCGATACCGCATGCAGCACAGCCTATGCAAAGCTCATAGGTGTATTCAGGCTGCCCGCGAAAATTCTCGGGCACGATGTATGGCTCAAACGGATAAGCATAGGTCGCCTTACCATATTTTTCGGTAATGTCGAATAATTTCATCATCTTAAATCCTTTTTGCTAACCTTGCCGTCTTGGCAAAATTTCTTAAGGTCTTTTTCGGTTAGAATTTTACTCTTTCCGCTATTAATATCGACTAAAGTTACGCGCTCGGTGCATGAGTAGCACGGATCCATCGAGCATACGATTAGCGCCGCATCGGAGATGTTATTTCCGCGGAATTGAAATCGCAAGCTCGGCCAGTTGTTATACGTAGCGGCGCGACATCTCCAGCGGTAAACCTTCTGAGCGTTTCCTTGCATGATCCAGTGGACATTTTCGCCGCGCGGTGCTTCGTCGTGACCTAAAGCGTAGTTTTCCGGTCTGATCATAGTCTGTGGATCGATCATTATCGGAGTTTGCGGCATTTGATGCAAGCACTGCCTGATGATGTGGATTGATTGTTTGAGCTCTTTATATCTTACGACTTCGCGGCTGAATACATCGCCACCGTGCTCTACGGCTACTTCGAATTCTATCTTATTGAAGAAATCGTAAGGATGATCGTAGCGGTTGTCGCGTTTAAAACCGGAAGCTCTCATATTCGGACCTACCGGACTGAAATCGCGCGCTACTTTGCGATCCAATACGCCCACGCCTTTCCAGCGACCGATTTGGCGTTTATCCTCCATAACGGCGTCCCAAATTTCAGAAATTTGAACGTCGAGCTTGTTGATGATCTCGATACTCTTGCGAATTTCATTGTCGGTCATATCGCGGCGAAGTCCGCCCATAATGACATTGCCGTAGGTCTTGCGGCCGCCAGTTACGAGCTGAGCTAACTCCATAGAGTATTCGCGCACCCTAAAGATATGCATGAAGGCGTTGTAGTTACCCGTTACCTCGCAGGCTAGACCGATATTTAAAAGATGGCTGTGAAGGCGCTCGATCTCAAGGCAGATGACGCGGATAGCTTGCGCACGAAGCGGAATTTCAAGCTTGATGGCTTTCTCTGCTGCTTCAATACACGCAATCGCGTGAGCGTAGCCGCAAATTCCGCAGACACGCTCTGCAAGGTAGCCCATCTGATCGTAATTCATTCGGTTTTCAGCTAGCTTCTCCATACCGCGGTGTTGATAAAATAAGCGGTAGTCTGCATCGATAATCTCATCGCCGTCGCAAAATAGTCTAAAGTGTCCCGGCTCATCGCTCGTTACGTGAAGAGGTCCAAGTGGAACATCTACTACGCCGTCGCCGCTAGGAAATAAAAACTCTGCATT
>CAUVFI010000056.1:0-5943 GCA_963551055.1 uncultured Campylobacter sp.
TGTAATTCTACCCCGCGGGTCTAAATTTTACGCTGAAACGGGCGGAATCGCTCTTTAATCCAAGCTAAAAAACCGCCTAAGCTTTTGCTTAAACGTGTCTTTTGGAATTTTCGTATCGTCGAAATCATCGCTCCAAATTTCATTTTTATCGGTAAACAGGCCTTTATTTTGCGCCTGCGGCATAAAGACCACTTTATCTGTAATTTGGACGCCTTTTTGCTTAAAATACTCTAGTATCTCATCCAGATCTCGCCTAGAATATATATTTATAAGGAAGTAATTCCTATTTTTGAACCTTAACACGATATTTTTGCGGATTAAACCCAAAGGCTCGCCCGCTCTTATCAGCATATAAATTTTAAACGGCAAGATGAATAATATGAAATTTATCGTATGATATAAAAACAATACAGCCTTTCCTATGTGTACCCCTATGGACGACTTTTTATACAGCTCGTATGGCGAAAAATAGTGAAATCTTCCGTAGCTATTGTATAACTCAGATATAATGCAAAAGCTTATTTTATCGATATCGCAGGCATTGCAAATTTTTATTATTTCCTCTTTCTTGACAAAATAAAAATCATTCAACGCCTGATTTAGCGATCCAGGCTTATCGTCGAAAGCGTTTATATAGCTGATTTTATTATTTTCCAATAAAAAATACGCGGGACTGCCCTTTCTTTTAATAGGCCAAAGTAGTGTAGCCGGCAACAATAAAAAGACCACTACGATAAACATAACTAAATCGGCACTAAAATGAGTGTAAAATTTCAAGTTTAACGGAGTAACTTCTAAATTGAATATTTTATATAAGCAACCGAGTGAAAGAAAAAGAACGATATTGTTTTGAAAGTAAACCGCCCTATCTATGATTTTGATCGGCTCTTTGTCGTAATTCCTCATAAAATTCCTTTTCGATATGATTTTTAACGAAGCGCATTTTATCACCGCCTCACTTTCGACGCGTTTAAGAGCGTAGGATATTTGCGGAGGCGCTTGCGGCGAGGCGAGTTGCGACGAGCGGCGATCATCCTCGTTAAGCGGACGGACAATGTGAATCTTTGCGACTAATTATGGGGCTTTCAGACACAGAGCGAGCTTGTTTGCGACTACTTAGAGGACTACTTCGAGTACTGAGCGATCTCATCTGCGACTGCTGAGGACGGAATTTTGCTCGAATCCAGCCCAATCTCGCCGTGAAATACTCGCGCGGCATCCGCCTTTGCGCTTCGTTTACGTTTAGTTTTACCCAGACATCCAGCGGGTCTATTTTACGCTGAAAACCGAAAAATTTTACGCCTTAATGTCGTAGCTGAAATTTTTCAAAAAATATATCCGTAAAGCTTCGCGCTCGGCGCGGCTAGGACGGATGCAAAAAAATACCGCCGCGCCCGTATCGTCCCTCCCGCGCAGTAGCAGGCAGTCGCGCAGTCGTAGCCCCGCTCGTCCGTCTAGCCTTCGCGCGACGACGAGCTTTGAGGCGATCAAAATCGCAAAAATGCCTGCCGCTGCATAGATCGCAGCTTCGACAAGGCCGAATTTGATCGTCAAAAACACGCCCGCGGCGTATGCGAAAAGAAGCAAGAATTTTAAAATTTCTTGCAGTTTCAAAAACCGTTCGTAGCTTAGAAACGGCACGCGAAACGTCCGCACGAAGCCGAGCGACGGCTCTATCAGATCGACGCATCCAAGCATAAGATCGTATTTGTCTAGCCCTCTGCGAAAGGATATTTTAAGCTCGTCAAATTCCACGCGCGCCGCCTCTTTGCTACCGCTTCGCAGATAAAGTAACGCCAAAAACATAAAAACGATCGTCAGGCTGGGCTTGGCTCGCTGCGAGCGTAGCGGGCTGTCCGTGTAAAACAGCTCCCCCGATCCGCCGATGTCCAAAGAGATAAAAATGCAAAAAAACGCAAGGATAGAGGCGGAGAAAATTCTATAAAATGTATCGTCGCAAATGAGGCTGAATTCGGGCTTTTGCATTAGTTTTTGTATAGCGGCGCGTCGGTGATTTTAAATCTAAATTTATTGCCCGCGCCGATAAATTTCACGAAGCTCGCTACGTCAAATCCCTGCTGCGGCGCCGTTAGCGACGGCCTAGCAAGGATCTCGAAGCTTAGCCCCGCGTAGTTGAAAAACTTGCCGCAGCGCCGAAAGCCGCGTCTGCCGTAGAATTCTATGCGGCGCAGGCGCTGCGCGAGATTGGGCACGTCCTCGTGCGGCGGCTCGACGTCAAGGACGATTTGCGCACGCGGATTTTGCGTGACGATGAGCGCGAGCAGCCTTGATCCGATCCCCAGCCCGCGAAATTTCGCATCGATGCCGAGGTAGGCCACGTAAAAAATCTCGCTCTCTCCGCCGCTTGAAATTTCGCTCTCATCGTAGCGCAAAATTTCGCTTTCTGCGGTACCTGACGAAATTTTGCCCTCTGTGGCGCTTAATGAAATTTCATCCCTTCTAGCGCTTGATGAAATTTTGCCGCCCGCACCGCAAATCAAACGGTCCGCGTCGATCGGAATTTTGCTATCTGCGCTCGCATTTAAAATTTCATCGCCGCTAAAAGGCTGCGCTTTTTGGCTCGGGTTTTTGCCGCTAGCAACGCTAAAAAATTTTGCTTCTGAAAATTCCGCTTTATCGCTTGGGGTTTCATCCTCTGCGCCTTCAAATTCCGCGCCGCTATGGGCTTTGGATCTTAAAATTTTATCCGCATTGAGGCGAGGCGGCGGCTGTTTGTGGTGCGAAACCACACGCTTATAGGTTTGCTCGGTTCTATAGACGAAAAAGCCCACCAGCTCCTCGCCGCTTAAATTTGGCGCCGCCGTGGCGCAATTACCCGCAGAGCGGCAATTTTGGCTCGCTTCGCCGCAATCCCGCTTTGCCGCGCAAAAATCCTGCTTCGGCGCGCATAAATTTTCGCCTGTCGCCGCGTAATGCTTATCAGCTGCGCCGCCAGCGACCAGGGCAGTAAAATCCTCGAAAATCGCCGCGATTTCAAGCTGTCCTTTGCGCGACATTTTTAAGAAATTTTTTATGCTGATACGTTCGATTTCGGGGAACGCCGCGGCGTTGATCGCCTCTATGCGCGCGATCAGTGCCGAGCCCTCGCCGATACGCTCAAGTCTCATTTGCCCTCCTTGTCGCGATAGGCCTACCGCGTAAATTTAAAATTTGCCCACCTCGCTCGCGGGGATTTCATCGCTCGGCCCTAAAATTTAATGAAATTTCGCAAAATTTAAAGGACCGCTCGTCTAAATTTAATCCTCGCCGTAAATTCGCTTCAAATTCCCCAGCGTCACGCTCGCGTTTAGCAGCAGCGCATCGGCGATCACCAGTCGCGCCATTGCGGTGGCTACGACGCTGCCGCGCACGGCGATACACGGATCGTGCCGTCCGCGCAGCTCGCAGATCGCGTCTGCGCCGCGCACGTCCACGCTATGCTGCGCCATGAAAATGCTCGGAGTGGGCTTAAAATGCGTCGCAATCTCGATAGGCGCGCCGCTACTTATGCCGCCCAAGATTCCGCCTGCGTTGTTGCTCGCGAAACTTGCGCCGATCTTGCCGCCGTTGGTGCGGATCGAATTTTTGCTAGCGCGCATAAAATCGTTGTTTTCGCTGCCTTTTAGTGTGCTTGCCCTCACTCCGGCGCCGATCTGCACGGCCTTTACGCCGTTTATGCCCATCAGCGCGCCCGCAAGCGTCGCATCGAGCTTACCATACAGCGGCTCGCCGAGCCCCGCAGGCACGCCCGTAATGCGCGTCAGCACGCAGCCGCCGATGCTATCGCCCGCATTTTTGACGCTTAGAATTAGCTCCTTCTGCGCGTCCTCCACAGCGGGATCGAGCGCGAAAATTTCGCTGTTTTGCGCAAAATCAAAATTTAAATCTTTGGCGCAAATTTCGCCCACGCCGCAGATTCCGCTTTCTACGGAAATTTTAAAGTGATTTAACAGGATTTGCGCAAACGCTCCCGCAGCCACGCGTACGGCGGTTTCGCGCGCGCTTGCCCGTCCGCCGCCTCGGTAATCGCGCAGTCCGTATTTGGCAAAATACGAAAAATCGGCGTGTGCGGGGCGGAAAATATCCTTGAGATTTTCGTAGTCCTTCGAGTGCTGGTTTGCATTGCGGATGATAAATCCGATCGGCGCGCCGGTGCTACGACCGTCAAAAATCCCGCTTAAAATTTCGATCTCATCGGCTTCTTTGCGCGGCGTAGCGTATTTGCCGCCCGGTTTGCGGCGCTCAAGCTCGCTTTGGATGTCTGAAGGCTCGATCTCCACGCCCGCCGGAAAGCCGTCCAAAACGCCGCCGATCGCCGCGCCGTGGCTCTCGCCGAAGGTGCTAAGGCGCAATCTCTCGCCGAAGGTGTTCATCGTGCGTCTCCTTGGTCTCTATCGCTTTGTTTATCCGTATCGCGCCCGCTTCTTTTGTCGCCTCGATCATTATGGTCGCTCTTTGCGCTGCTTCGCGCTCGTCCGCCGCCATTTCGCGAGCCTTTTTTGCCGTTCTGAGCGCGATTTGTGCCGCTTTGTGCGTCGCTATCGAATGCTGTTTGCTCGCCATTTTGCGCGTCAGTGCCGTGTGAGGCGCCGTTTTGTAAAAGCTCGAGCGCAATTTGCGCGCATTTTTGCTCAGCCTCTTTTTTGCTCGCTCCCACGGCGGATGAGAGCCGCTTGCCGCCGACAAGCGCCGCCATTTCGAAGCTTTTTTTGTGATCGGGGCCGCTCGAGCCTAAAAGGACGTATTCGGGCGTGACGCCGAATTTTGCCTGTGTGAGCTCTTGCAGCGCGGTTTTGTAGTCTCGCACGAGCTCGTTAAAGCTGATGCGCGGATAGAGGATTTCTAAGATTGCAGTCGCGATGCGGGCGGTGTTTTGCAGCCCGCTCTCAAGATAGACGGCGCCCATTATCGCCTCAAACGCGTCCGAAAGCAGCGATGGTTTTTCGCGTCCGCCGTTGCGCTCCTCGGACAGCGATATATTCAGGTTCTCGCCGATGCCCAAAAATTTTGCAAATTTAGAAAAGCTGCTTTCGTTCACGAGTGCGGCGCGCAGCTTGCTCAGATCGCCCTCGTCGCTGCTAAATTTTTTAAAAAGATACTCGCCCACGATCAGATCCATCACCGCATCGCCTAAAAATTCCAGCCTCTCGTTGTTGTGTCCGTTTTTGGCGCTTTTGTGCGTAAGAGCGATCTTGAGGTGGGTCGGGTTTTTAAATTTATAGCCCAGTTTTTCTTGTAATTTTTCTAAATTTTGCATTATTGCCCTTTATTATAAAATTTTGCGAAATCCGCGGCGGTCCGCACGCAAACGGCATCCGGTGCGAACAAAACCTGCGCAAACGAAACGAACGAGCGCAAGCACGGCCCGCGCTAAATTTGCACTAACGCGGCGAATGAAGCGCGCCAGCTACGATCTGCGACGAATAAAATTTAAACGTAGCCCGCCAATTCTAATGCAAACCGCGTCAAAACTCGCTTGCCGCAAATGAAATTTGCTCCGAAATAAATTTGTCGCAAATACGGCCGCAACAAAGCCTGCTCGCAGCGGATGCAACCCGCGCGTACAAAGTAGGCGCAAGCTAACGCGAACGACGCAAACGAATAGAGTACACCGAACCCGATTAAGTGAACTAAACTCACTAAAACCGGCTTCGGGGGATAAGATTTACGCCGAAGCGGCTCTGCGTGCAAAGCAAACGCGGGCAAATCCATGCTAAATCCGCGTAACCGCGAGCTTCGCTGTAGAATTTCAGCCCTTTATCGCTTCTGCAGCCGCGCGAGCCATAGCGTCGCACTCCTCGTTTTGCGGA
The DNA here is from genome assembly GCA_963551055.1 of uncultured Campylobacter sp. Lineage (GTDB taxonomy): Bacteria > Campylobacterota > Campylobacteria > Campylobacterales > Campylobacteraceae > Campylobacter_B. The sequence goes on from CAUVFI010000056.1 coordinate 5,811, forward strand.
TGTCCCGCATGCCCCTTGACCCAAGAGGCCTTGATCTCGTGAGGCGCCGCCGCCGCAAGGTATCTACGCCACAGATCTGCGTTTTTCTTGCCCTTAAAATCGGTAACGACCCACTTTGCGAGCCAGGAATTTA
>CAUVFI010000057.1:0-5727 GCA_963551055.1 uncultured Campylobacter sp.
CGCGCCGCCTATACGACGCGATGCCCGAGCCCAAATGGGTCATCAGTATGGGTAGCTGCGCCAATACCGGGGGGATGTTTAATACCTACGCGACGGTGCAGGGCTGCGATCGCATAGTGCCCGTGGATATCTATCTGCCCGGATGCGCGCCTCGTCCCGAGACGCTACAGTTTGCGCTGATGGTGCTGCAAAAAAAGATCCGCACCCAAACTCCGCGCCGCGCACAAAAGGCAAAAAGGCTGATCTGATGAGAAAATTTAATCCCAAAGGCGATCAGAGTAAAAAGAATTACTACAAAGACAGATTTTTCATCCCCGAGGAAACGCCGAAGTTGGAGGTAGCCAAAAGCGATTTCAAAGACGATCTGGACGCGCTTGAAGGCATCCAAATTTTAAACTCATACGTGGAATTTAACACCCTCGTGCTCTACGTGGAGTCTGCGCAAAATTTAGCGGCGCTACGCGCGCTTAAGAGCGCCGGATATGAAATTTTGTGCGAGCTGAGCGGCGTGGATTTTACCGAGGCTCGCGGCGGCATCGAGGTTTTTTATCAGCTTTTGGACATCAAAAGGGCGCGCCGCGCGCGGCTAAAGTGCTTCGTGCCGAATGAGAGCTTTTTGCAAAGCGCTGCGGGCATCTACAAAAGCGCGAACTGGGCTGAGCGCGAGCTATACGATATGATGGGCGTTTGGATTGAGAATCATCCAAATTTAGCGCGCCTAATAATGCCCGATGATTGGTTTGGACACCCTCTTTTAAAGTCCTATCCGCTGCAAGGAGACGATTTTGCCAAGTGGTACGAGGTGGATAAAATTTTTGGGCGCGATGCACGTGAACGCATCGGCGAAGAGAACCGAAATTCCGCATTCGTGGATGAAAAAGATACCTTTAACTTCGCGCGGCTCTATCATGAGGGCGGTTACGGCGAGCCGCGCCCGCAAGAGAAAATTTTACAAGAATATCAGGAAGAGGGCGGCGTGCGTTTCGTAAAACGCGTTAAACGCGGAATTTACAAGATCATCACAAAGAGAAAATAATGCAAAATCCAAGCAAGCTAAGACCGTTTTTCGAAAACATCGAGTACGAGCGCGAGGGCGCGAATATGATCTTAAATTTCGGTCCGCAGCACCCAAGCGCGCACGGCCAGCTAAAGCTCGTGCTGGAGCTTGACGGCGAGCGTATCGTGCGTGCGCGTCCGGGCGTGGGCTACATGCACCGAGGCATCGAAAAGATGGCAGAAAATATGATTTACGCGGAGTTCATCCCCGTAACCGACCGCGTCGATTACGTCGCATCGGGCTCGAACAACTACGGCTTTTGCGCCGCGGTCGAGAAGCTCTGCGGCATCGAAGTGCCGCGCCGCGCGCAGATCATCCGCACGATCTTGCTGGAGCTTAATCGTATCAGCTCACACCTTCTGTTTTTGGGTACGCACGCGCTTGACATCGGCGCGATGACGGTATTTCTCTACTGCTTTCGTTCGCGCGAATACATACTCGATCTGATCGAGAAATACTGCGGCGCGCGCCTCACGCACAATAATATCAAAATCGGCGGCGTCTTTTTGGATCTGCCTAACGGCTGGTTAGAAGAGATGTTGAAATTTTGCGACGAATTCCCGAGCGACATTAAAGAATTTGAAGATATGCTCGATACCAATAGAATTTGGCTGATGCGAACCGAGGGCGTGGGCGTGATCTCGCACGAAGATGCCCTTAGCTGCGGCTGTAGCGGAGTAACGCTGCGCGCTAGCGGACATGCGTGGGATATCCGAAAAGAAGAGCCCTATCTCATCTACGACGAGCTTGATTTCGACGTGCCGTATGCGAGCGAGGGCGACTGCTACGCGCGTTATAAATGCTATATGGCGGAGATGCGCGAGAGCCTTAAAATTTTGCGCCAGTGCGTGAAGCACTATCCGTTGAGCGATCCGCAAATTTTAGCGATCGATCCCGCTTACGTAAATCCTAGCAAAGAGCAGATTATGACGCAAAACTACTCGCTGATGCAGCATTTCGTGCTGGTTACGCAGGGCTTGCGCCCGCCCGTGGGCGAAATTTACGCCGCGAGCGAGAGCCCTAAGGGCGAGCTTGGATTTTATATCCGCTCGATGGGCGAAAGTCGCCCGTACCGCCTTAAGATCCGCACGCCGAGCTTTTGGCACTGCGCGGTCTATGAAGAAATTTTACCCGGGCAGTATCTTGCCGACGTCTCGGCGATCATCGGCAGCACTAATATTATCTTAGGCGAGGTGGATCGATGAAACGCTATGATTTGAGGCATCTGGGCGATAAATTTTTAAACCGCATGGGCGAAATTTTAAAAAATTCCGCTCGCGGCGAGACGATGATCTTTATGTTTGAGATAGGCGATTTCAGCGCGGTTCAAAAAAGCGCAGATCTGGTGGAGGGGCTAAATTCCACGCTTTTAAGCTCGATACGTTATAACCAAGTCGATTGGATGGTCGTCGCCAAAAAGGGGAGAGGATGAAAATTTTAAATTTCGCGTCGCTGCTTAGCCTGCAAAATCCCGCGCTTGCGGAAGGTTTTAAGAGCGCTGAAATTTTAAGCGTATCGCCGCTGCAAGATCCGCATCTTCCGGGCGAGCTGATAAAATGCGAGATCGGCGCGCAAAGCTTCGTGTTGGCGCTAGTCTGCGCTAGTTTTTACGACGAGTCCTATTTTGCAGAGCTGGATCTGGAGTATCTAAGCGGCGAAAGCAGCGTGGGCGAGGAGGAGATCGAGCAGATCGCGGAGTTTTTGCAAAGTGGCTGCGACGCGCTTTTAATCGACGATGCGCTCATTAAAACTCATCCCGACGCTGAAAATATCAAAGACTTTCTATCTCTCATAGCGGCGAAGTTCGGGGTTAAAATTTTAAGCTTACGCGGCGAGCGAGCGGACTTGGGTGCACAAGAGGGGGCAAATTTAAGCCCCCTTAAAGAACCTGAGAATTTCGACGGCGCCGTGGTTTTCAAACACGATGCGGACGAGCGGCTCATCGGCGGAAGGTATTTTTGCATGGTCGCAAAGATCAAGGGCGGCGATCGTGTTCGCATCAAAACGCCGCACCTAAATTTGGAAAAAGAATTTATTTTGGATGAGGAGCTAAAGGGCACGATCGCGCTTTTAGGCTCGGGTGGACAGGGCTTTGGCGGTTATAATTTCGAACTCGCAGAAATTTCTAAGGTTTAAAATGGCAAAGATCACGATCGACGGTAAAGCTTGCGAGTGCGACGAGGGCGAGTATATCTTGCAGGTCGCGCGTCGTTGCGGCGTTTTTATCCCTGCGCTTTGTTATCTAAGCGGCGGTACGCCGACGCTCGCATGCAGGCTTTGTATGGTCGAAGCGGACGGTAAGCGCGTCTATAGCTGCAACGCCAAAGCCAAAGACGGCATGGTCATCTATAGCCGCAGCCCCGAGATCGATGCCGAGCGCGAGGCGATTACGCAGGTTTATTGCATCAACCATCCGATGGCGTGCGGGGTTTGCGATCAAAGCGGCGAGTGTGAACTTCAAAATTTAGCCCATCTGATGCGCACAAATACCCAAAGCTACGCTATCCGCGATACGGCGCGCGAGGTGCAGGATTGGGGATATTTGAGCTATGATCCTAGCCTTTGTATCGTTTGTGAGCGCTGTATCACCGCCGCGAAAGACCGCTTGGGCGTAGATGCGTTTAAGCTCGTTCCGCGCGGCGGAGACGCGCCGAGCAAGGAGCAAAAGGACGCGATGCCAAAAGACGCCTACGCCGTGTGGAACAAGCTGCAAAAAAGCCTAATCGCGCGGGTTAATGAAAATGATGATTGCGTAAACTACGGCGAGAGCGCAGCGGTCTGCCCGACGGGGGCTCTGGTAGAGCGCGCGTTTAAATACGTCTCAAACGCCTGGGAGTTGCGCCAAATCCCCGCTTCCAATCCGCACAGCAGCGACTGCGAACTGCTTTATTACGAGGTGAAGCGCCGCGGCATAGGCGAGCCGCGTGAAAAAATTTATCGCGTTAGCAGCGACATAAATTTTAGCGCCCTGCATGCAGGAGCGCGCTTTGGCTGGGATTTCTCAAACGAGCGGGCGAGCAAAAACGATGCGGTTTTTAACCGCATCGTGCGCGGCATCGAGGACGGCGAGATTAAAAATATCAAATTTAATAGCTTCATTACCAACGAAGAAGCGCGGATTTTAGAGCTTTTGCGGCAAAAATTTAAGCTCGCTTTGATCAACGACGAAGCGCTTGCGTATCAAAAATTTCTGCGCAAATTTTCTAAGCTTAGCGGCACGAAATTTTATAATGCGGATTCGCAGACGGTTAAAAATAGCGATTTCATCGTTGTTTGCGGCACATTTTTACGTAGCGACGCGCCAAATTTGGGCTATGCGGTAAACAGCGCCTGCAAGCTAAATAAGGCAAGCGGGATCTATTTTCATCCGTTTTGCGACGAGGGCATTAAGGGTTTTGGCAAAAATTTTATCCATCAGCCGCACGCTGCGGGCTTGGAGGCACAGATCCTGCTTTGGATCTTGCAAAAGTTCGGGCGCAATCTGCCTGAGTGGCTGGATGCGAAACTCGCGGCGGAATTTGAAATTTCGCGCGCCGCGACGGAGGAAAATTTAGACGAGAAATCTGCGGGTTCACGAAATCCTGAGAATTCTACGGAGGCAAATGGCGTCGGGAATATTGCGAGCGCCAGCGGTGCCGAAAATTCCGCAAGCGCGGACGGCGCTGAAAATTCTGCAAAAAATTCCGCGCAGAATCCCGCGGAAAGTAAAATTTCAAATTTTGCCCGCACGCTCGGGCTGGACGAGCAGAAAGTGGATGAGCTTTTGGCTAAAAAGGAGAGTTTTTCGCTTATCATCGGCGAGGATTTTGTCCGCACGCCAAATAGCGCCACGCTCGCGCGTCTAGCGGGTTTGGTGCAGCGCTACACGCCGCTAAAAGTGCTAGTGGTGCCGCCGTGCACGAACAGCCTGGGCGTCGCGCTCATCTGTGAGCTTAGCGCGCAAATGAGCGTGGGCGAGACGCTAGGCTACAATGAAGCGGGTGATATTAGCTTCGGCGTGCTGGAGGCCGATCTGGACGCGCCTAGCTTGGTGCAGCAGGAGGGCACGTTTACGAACTACGACAAGCGCGTAGTGCCTACGAATGCGGCGCTTGATTACGGCGGATATGAGCTAAACGACATCGCCTGTGCGCTGGGAGTTTGCGCGGAGCACGCGATCAGCTATACGTCAAACTTGGGCGCAGATTTTGAGCAGGTTAAATTTGACGATTTAGAAAATTTCTATGACAACGGCGGCGCAAACCACCGCGGATATGAGCTGCGAAACGAGGAGCTCGCTGCTAGCGAGGAGGAGTTTGAAATTTCGCTTTCAGCGCCGATTAGCGCGGGCGAGGGCGAAATTTTAATCTATGAGGCAAATCCGTTGCATCAATTCAATAAATTTAGCGGCGCAAGCAGCGGGCTCGGCGAAGCGGGCGCACTGTATCTAAACCCTAGCATCGCCGAAGCTCTGGGCGTAAGCGCGGGCGATGTCGTTAAAATTTACAAATCGGACGGCGCGAGCAATGATGAAAAAACGAGTGCCGCTAATGATAAAAGCGGTGCTGCTCGCGCTAAAAAAACGGATCGCGCAAGCGCCGCGCATAAAGCAGACGGCGCCGGCGATGAAAACAGCGAAAGCGGCGCAGAGGAGCTCGTAAGCTTAAAGCGCGAAATCGTCGCTAGCGTAA
>CAUVFI010000058.1:0-5692 GCA_963551055.1 uncultured Campylobacter sp.
GCTTCGTATCGCGCAGCAGATCGCAGAGCAAAAAGGAACTCATTTGAGGTTTGCAGCAGAGCTTTTAAGCAAGAGCGAGCGAGCGCAGATCGTAGAGTTTTGCGCGCACAATAATCTACCTAAATTTCAAATTTCAAATTTAGCTCTAGCGCTTGCTGCGATGAAATTTTTAAATTTGAAATTTGAAATTTCGCAGCTGCCACCTCTAAATTTACGCGGCAGGATGGAAGTTTTGGCGCCTAATTTACGCGTGGACGTCGGGCACAACGAGCTTGCGGCGCAGCAAGTCGCCCGTGAAATTACCGAAATCTACGGGGGCAGAAAGATCGCGTTAATTTATAACGCCTTTGCCGATAAGGACGTAGCTGCGGTGCTGCGGACTTTAGCGCCCGTGGTAGAGCGCGTGGAGATCTTTAATTATGAGGTTGCGGATCGCGAAATGGCAGCAGAGGTGATAACCCGCGAGCTTGACGCGCTTAAAATTCCACATTCGCCGTTTCGTGGCGAGCTTAGAGCGGAGGAGGAGTATTTGGTTTTCGGCTCGTTTCATTTGGTAGAAAATTTCATTTTATGGCTTGAGGCGCGCCGTGGCTAAAACTAAACTCACCCTAAGCGATCACTTTGGCACCAAGACGCTGTATTTTGGCGAAAATTTTAGATTTCAACTTAAAATTTTATCTGCGTTTTTTGTAATTTTTCTGTTAGTTTTGTTTTTTGCGATATTTAAACTCGCGAGCGACCGATCAAATTTAAAGGAGCTAAACAAAACCCTCTACGCCGAAAATCTCGCGCTTAAAGAGCAAAATATCGCACTTGAGGGCAAAAACGAGGAGGTGCTTGCCAAGCTGGACGGACGCGAAGACGATGGAGGCGGGCTGGATAGTGATATCCAAGTAATGCTTGCGATGAATGAGATGAAAAAGGAGCGTAAAAAGGGCTCCGGCGCGCATATCGCAGCTAGCGAAAAAACGGCGAGCGCGATTCTTAGCGCTGTGCCTAACGGACTTCCGATGCAGTATCGCGGCGTTACTAGCCCTTTTGGGATGCGCGCCCACCCGATCAGCGGCGTTATGAGGATGCACCACGGCATCGACTTGCGAGCGAGCGAGGGCACTCCGGTGTTTGCGACGGCAGAGGGCTTCGTGCAGTTTGCAGGTGGCAGCGGTAGCGGATATGGAATTTTAGTGATTTTATCGCACAATTACGGTTTTGAGACCCGTTACGGCCATCTTAGCTCCGCAGTCGTAACGCCTGGTTCTTGGGTTAAAAAGGGCGATCTCATCGGCTATAGCGGTAACACCGGCTACAGCACCGGTCCGCACCTGCATTACGAAGTTAGGTTTTTGGCTCAAAGCGTCGATCCTGCAAATTTTATGAGCTGGAACGCGCAGAATTTTAAAAATATCTCAACCTTGGAGCCTAACGTATCGTGGCAGGAGATCGCAAACGTCGTGCAGCACCAGATCGAAAGGTTTAAATAATGCAAGCCGAGGTTTACGAATACTTTTTGCAAAACCAAAAAGAGCTTTTGATCTGCGAGGATGAAAAGGAAGCCGCGGCGTGCGAGCAGGTGCTAAAATTTATGGGCTACGCAGCCTTTTGCCTGCCCGATTTTAGAGCGAGCTTCGGCGAGGATCTGCGCAGCTACATGGGCGAGCTAGCGGGCATCAGCACCGCTCTTAGCGCGTTTTATAAAGCAAGCGGTAAAAAAATTTTAATCTCGCCCGTCCGCACAATCCTAAACAAACTCCCCACCGCAAGCCATCTGCGCCCGTTAAATATAAAATTTGGGAGCGAGTTAAGCCTAAGCGAGCTGAAAGAGGAAATTTTACGCCTTGGATACGACGTGCGCGATATCGTCGAAAGCATGGGCGAGGTAAGCTTCCGTGGCGAGATCATCGATATTTTTTCGGTAGGGAGCGAAAGCGCGGTTAGAATTCTGCTCGACGGCGAGACGGTCGAGAGCATCAGGCGCTTTGACGTCGCGACGCAAAAAAGCGAAAAAGATGAGCTTGCACAAGCCGAGATAGCGCCGTTTTTGGCAAATTTAAGCGAGGACGAGTTTGAGAGCGTGAGCGAAAAGATATCGCGCGCGGATAGCGACGCGTTAGCGCGCGATCTGGGCTCGCTAGGGTTTTGGTTCATCGAGGGCTTCGTCGATTACGTGAGCGCGTTTGATTGCGTCTTGTTGCACGAGATCAAAAAGGATGAAATTTTTTCCGAGCGTAATTTGGATTTTTTAGACGCGATCGAGGTACTGCCCGCGGCGCGTAAATTTAAAGACCTTGCCGTGACGCCGTCGCAGGAATTTTTTGAATTTCACCGCAGCGATGCTATCACGCTGATCGCGCGAAACGACGCGCTGCTCGCGCCGTTTGATCTTGGCGGATTTAGTAATATCGAAATTTTACGCGAGGATTTCGTCGTAAATTTAATAAGCGCCGAGCGGATCATCCTTTCGCTAAACAAAGCGGCGCCTAAAAAGCGCGTGAGAAGATCGAGCCTGGCTCTGGATGAGCTAAACGTGGGCGATTTTGTCGTGCACGAAGATCACGGTATCGCTAAATTTAACGGGCTTGAGCTTATCGAGGTGATGGGGCGCAGCAAGGAGTTCGTATCCCTGCTCTACGAGGGCGGCGACAAACTGCTGCTGCCGGTCGAGTACCTAAACAAGATCGATCGCTACGTCGCAAGCGGCGGCGCCGTGAGCTTGGATCATCTGGGCAGGGTGAGCTTTTCAAAAATCAAAGAGCGCGTGCGCGAAAAGCTCTTTGCGATCGCTTCGAAGATCATTGCACTGGCGGCAAAGCGCGAGCTGGTGCGGGGGCTCGTCATCAAAAACGAAAGCGCGGATTATGCGAAATTTTTAAGCGCAAGCGGTTTTAGCTACACGAGCGATCAGCAAAAGGCGGTGGGCGCGATTTTGGCGGATCTGCAAAGCGGCAAGGTGATGGACCGCCTACTTAGCGGCGACGTGGGCTTTGGAAAGACCGAGGTTGCGATGAATGCGATCTTTGCTTGCATCCGCAGCGGCCATTCGGTGCTGTTTTTCGTACCTACGACGCTGCTTAGCTCGCAGCATTACGCCACGCTTAGCGAGCGCTTTAGGGAGTTTGAAATTCCTGTTTTCAAGCTCGATCGCTTTAGCAGCGCGAGGCAAAAGAGTGAAATTTTAAAGCGCCTGCAAAGCGGCGAGGCGATCGTCGTGGTTGGCACGCACTCGCTTTTAAATTTAAACCCCGCAAATTTGGGGCTCATAATCATCGATGAGGAGCATAAATTCGGCGTTAAGCAAAAGGAGCGGCTCAAAGAGAAAAGCGCCGCCTCGCACCTGCTTAGTATGTCCGCTACACCGATACCGCGCAGCCTGAATATGGCGCTAAGCTCGATTAAAAGCTACTCCACGTTGCTTAGTCCGCCGCAGGACCGCTTGGACGTGCGCACCTTCGTCAAGCAGTGGGACGAAAAGATCATAAAAGAGGCGATCTCGCGCGAGCTGCGACGCGGCGGGCAGATTTTTTACGTCCATAACCACATCGCGACGATGCAAAGCGCCAAAAAGAAGCTGCTTGAAATTTTGCCGAGCCTTAAAATTCTAATTTTGCACTCCAAGATCGACGCTAAAACGACGGAGGATGAAATTTTAAAATTTGTGGCGGGCGGATACGATCTGCTACTTTGCACCAGCATCGTAGAAAGCGGCATTCATATGCCGCGCGTAAATACAATCATCGTCGAAAACGCCGATAAATTCGGCATCGCCGATCTGCACCAGCTGCGCGGCCGCGTCGGGCGCAGCAATAAGCAGGGCTTTTGCTACTTTTTGATCGAGGATAAAACCGCTCTTACGCAGGACGCGCTAAAGCGGCTCGTAGCGCTTGAGAGCAACTCGTTTTTGGGCAGCGGCTCGGTGCTGGCGTATCACGATCTTGAAATTCGCGGCGGCGGAAATCTGCTCGGAGAGGCGCAGAGCGGGCATATCGAAGCGATCGGCTACTCGCTTTATCTAAAGATGCTCGAAGAGGAGATCGGCAAGCTGCTAAGCAGAAAAAGCGCCGCTGCGAGCGTGGAGCTTAAAATTTCGGTAAACGCCTTTTTAAACTCGGAATTTATCAGAGAGGATCGCCTGCGCCTGGATCTTTACAGGCGGCTTAGCAAGTGCGCCGAGGCGAGCGAAGTGCTTGAAATTTTCGGCGAGATCGAGGACCGCTTCGGGCGCGCGGATGTCTACACCAAGCAATTCATCGACGTGATGATGATTAAGGTTTTGGCTACGAAGCTTGGCTTGCGCGTGATTTCGAGCATGGACGAAAATATCTTGATCACCCTTGCAAACGGCGATAAGGTGCGATTAAAGGCGCAGACGCGCGACGATGACGACGTGATAAGCGAAATTCTGATCTATCTGCGAAGGGAGCTAAAAAATGCAAACTTGCGATGAAAATATCAAAAAAAGCGGGAGCGAAGAGTTAAATTTAGATTCGGCGAGCGGTTTAAATTTAGCGCCGCAAGTCGTCCTAAAAAATGCACAGAGCGGCGCCGGCGAGCAAATTTATTTCAGCGATTTTAGCGCGATTGATTGGCGCACGGTGCAGGTCGCCGTCTTTCGCGCGAATAAAAAGGCGCTAAAGATCGTCCGCGACATCGATTTCACGGGTATTGACGCGCTTGTGGGGCTAGAGAGCCAAAAATCGGCTCTTATAAAAAACACGGACGCCTTCCTGCGCGGCTGCAGCGCCAACCACGCACTACTATGGGGCGAGAGCGGCTGCGGCAAATCAAGCCTTGCGAAGGCGGTTTTTTCTAAATTTATCCCGCAAGGCCTTCTTAAGATCATCGAGATCGGCAGGGACGATCTGGGCTTTCTTGTGGATATAATCGACGCGATCCGCGAAACAAATTTTAAATTTATCATCTTTTGCGATGATTTGAGCTTTGAGCTCGGCGAGAGCGACTACAAGCGCCTAAAGCCTCTGCTAGAGGGCTCGCTGGAGCGCGCGCCGCGCAACGTGCTGATGTATGCGACCTCCAATCGCCGCCACATCGTAGGCGAATGCGCAAGCGATAACGAGGCCGCGCAGATAAGCCGCGGCGAGCTGCACCTAAGCGACGCGGCGAACGAGCGCATTAGCCTGAGCGAGCGCTTTGGGCTACAGCTAAGCTTTTACGGCGGGAGCATGCAGGAGTATTTGGGGATTGTAGATGCCTATTTTGCGGCTGCGCAAGGCATGAGCGCGGCGGAATTTTGCTTGAGCTTTGCTGCAAATTTAGACGCGCTGCACTCAAAGGCGAGGGAGTTTGCGATGCTTCGTGCAAGTCGCAGCGGCCGTGCGGCAAAGCAGTTTTTCTTGAGCTTTGGTGAGGAATTTTTTGCAAATTTAAAAAGCGGTGGCAGATGAATACGGCGCGCGAATTTAAATTTGGCGTAAATTTTATCGCAGTGCTAGAGTGCGCGCAAAAAATCGCCGTCGCCGCGCGAAATTTTAGAAACGATGCTAGAAATTTCGGAGGCACGAGATGAGCGCGACTGAGCTTTTTATCGCGCTTTTTCGCGTCGTGAAAATCAAGGATTTTCGCTGGTGGCCCGCGTTTGGAAGTTTTGAGGTGGTCGTGGGGGCGATTTTGATCCAAAACACGGCGTGGCGCAATGCCGATGCGGCACTGCAAAACCTGCGTAGCAAGGGGCTTTTGA
>CAUVFI010000059.1:0-5664 GCA_963551055.1 uncultured Campylobacter sp.
TGCCGGACGCCGCATCATCGGCTCGTTTAGCGCCGCCTCAAACGTCACGGGCGTCATCAGCGATTACAAAAAGATCAGCGAGCTAATCAGGACCGCGGGCGGCATCGTGACCTTTGACTGCGCGGCGCTGAGCTCGCACGCAAATTTAGACTGCGATCATTTCGACGCGATTTTCCTCTCGCCGCATAAGCTATTAGGAGGGCCTGCAAGCTGCGGGCTTTTGGCGATCAAAAAGGAGCTGCTCAGTAGCGATGTACCGACGTTTGCCGCGGGCGGGACGGTCGCCTACGCTAGCCGCGAAGGGCACGTATTTTTGAAAAACCCCGAGCAGCTAGAGGAGGGCGGTACGCCGCCCATCATCGGGCTAATGCGGGCAAATTTGGCTTATGCGCTGCGAAACGAGGTTGGCTTCGAGCAAATAAAAAGCGCCGAGGACGAGCTCGCGCGGCTTTTTGAGAGCGAGCTAGCAGGCATTGACGAGGTCATAAACTACGCTCCAAAGGACGCGCCGCGACTGCCGATTTTTTCATTTAACGTGCGCGGCGTCTCGGCGTATGATTTCGCCGCGAGCCTTAGCAACGACTTCGGTATCCAGACGCGCGCGGGCGTGATGTGCGCGGGGCCGTACGCTCACGATCTGCTGGGTATCAAGGAGGGGCGCATGCCAGAGAGCAAGCCCGGCTTCGTGCGCGTGAGCCTGCACTACACGCACACCGAGCGCGACGTGCGCTATCTCGTGGGTGCGATAAAATCTTGCATCAAAAAACACTGCGAGCTTTGGGGCGAGGAAAAGGCGATGTATGAGATGTTCGGCGGTAAAATTTAAGCGGCGTGAGGTTAGAACTCTGCCGCTTTGTTTTAGCGCTCGTGAAATTTTATAAGATCTCGCGCCGTTTTTAAAATTTATCGGAATTTCGCGCCGTCTGCTTGGAATTTTACGCGGGTTTTGCGCCGCAGAATTCTTACCATCGTTCCGCCTTTGCGCTGCAGGCAGACGGCACGCTTTGCAAGGTAACATATAATTTCGTTCGTAAATTTACTGACAAATTCCGCAGAGTTAAAATTTAGAATTTTAAAATTTCACGCTGCGCCGCCAGGTAAAGCCTTGCTTGTAAATTTCAAAATTTCAAGACGCAAATTTTTGCGCTCTGTTTCGCCAGGCACGCCGCGCTAGATGGTTCGCAGTAAAAATTTGAGACAGAAATGAAATTTATTAGTGCCGCGCGAATAAAAATTCTAAAGCAAAATTAAGCTTATCCGCACTTCGCGCAGAATTACTCTAGTCCCAAAAACGCGCCGCTTTCAAATCCGAAATAGATCCTCTCGCCCGCGCTCCAGCGCCGCTCATCCTGCGCCGTGACGCATTTTAGCAACACGTCGCCCGCCTTGATCTTGATGAGCAGCGAGGAGCCGTACTGAAGCGATACCGAGTGTAAAATCCCCGCGAAGCAACGCTCAAACGGGCTTTGGGATAATAAAATTTTACTCGGATTTATCGCGATTTTGCGGGCGCGTGCGAGCTCGTCTTCAAGGCGCAGCGAAATTTCGTCCGAAAATTTTAAAATCCCGTTTTGCACGTCAAAGATATTTTTGTATTCAAACTCGCATATCTTGCCGCGATGCAGAAATACGCTTCTTTGCGCGATCGCGCTGAGCCATTTCTCATCGTGGCTGGCGATGATAAAGCCGCAGCCGTAGCGGCTTCGCATAAATAAAATCGCGCGCGCAAAGAGCTTGGAGGCGGCAAGATCGAGGCTGTTGGTCGGCTCGTCGAGCAGATAGAGCTTCGCGCGCTGCGCCAGAGCGAGCGCAAACGCGATGCGCTGCGTCTGCCCCGAGCTAAGCTCGAAATGCTTCTTTGATAAAAAACTTCTATCAAGTCCCGTTAGGCTGAGCGCCTCATCCACTCGCTCGTCAAATTCCGCAAGCGCGCCGCGACTTTTGAGCGCAAATTTAAAATTTTGCTCCACGCCGCGTTTTAAAAGCACGGGTTCGGGCAGCAGCAAGCAGGTCTGCCGCAGCGTCTGCAAAGATGGCGCACGCTGCCCCCAAAGTTCCACGCTGCCGCTGCTTGGATGCTGCAAAAAGGACAAAATTCGCAGTAGCGTGGATTTGCCGCTGCCGTTGGAACCCAAAAGCGCTGTGATGCCGCTCGTATTTAGATCGAGGCTAGGGATATTTAGAATTTCGCTCCGTCCGTAGCGCAGCACTAGATCCCGCACCGAGATCAGCTCGCTATCGGGTACAGATCGCGCGGCGGTAGAATTCTCACTCGCGAAATTCTCGGTCGCAGAATTCTCATTTACGAAATTTTCATTCGTAGAATTTTCACTCGCAGAATTTGTGCTAATGGAATTCTCGGTCGCAGAATTTTTACTCTTATAATTTGCCGCAGTGGAATTTTTATTCGCAGAATTCTCGGCGGCGAAATTTACGTGCGTAGAATTTATGTCCGTAGAATTCTCAGAGGCGGAATTTGCGTCCGTGAAATTTTCGCTCATAAAATTTTCGCGCTCCTGCTCCGCCCGATTTTTGTCCGTGAAATTTTTGCTCGGGCGCGTTTGCTTATCTGCATTCATCGATCTAGCCTTTTTAACGCGTGGATGGCTAAATTTACCGCAAACGCTATTAAAATCAGCACCAGCGCGAGCGCTATACCCATCGCAAACTCGCCCTTGTTGGTCTCAAGCGAGATCGCCGTGGTGATCGTGCGGGTGAAATATTTGATATTGCCGCCGATCATCATCGCTACGCCCACCTCCGCGACGATCCGCCCGTAAGCAGTGGCGATTACGACCAGCAGGGCGTAGCGCAGCTCGTAAAGCACGCAAAGGATTAAATTTAGCGGGCTTAGGCGGTAGTTCATAATGTTTAGATAGTGCTTCTTATCTATATTTTCGATGACGCTGGCGCTTAGCGAGACGATGATAGGGAGCGCCAGCACAAACTGCCCGAGCATCACGGCTTTGAGCGTAAAAAGCAGCCCCAGCTCGCCCAGAGGACCGTTTCTGGAGATGAAAGCGTAAAGGATCAGTCCTATCGCTACCGTGGGCATCGCAAGCGCTACGTCGCTTAAAAGCCTAAGCGTTCTGCGAGCGCGAAATTCGTAAAATCCGAGGATAAATCCTATCGGGAAGCCGATTAAAATCGCAAAAAGTATCGAGATGCTCGAAGTATAAAGCGTCGCTTTAATCGCCGAAAATGTCTCCGCATCGCCGCTAAGAAGCAGCCCGAATGCGCTTAAAATTCCTTCTAAAATAAAGTCCAAGATTGTGTCCTAAATGTTCTATTCTGGCAAATTTATATGCTATAATAGCATATTTTTTAAAGGAGATAACATGAAAAAAATATTTTTTGTTTCGCTCGCTCTTAGTGCGAGCCTTTTTGCCGCCGATAACGATTTGGTGATGGCAACTACAACGAGCACCGATAATACGGGCTTGCTAGACGCGATCTATCCTGCGTATAAGGCGGAAACCGGCGTCGATATCAAATGGACGGCGGTAGGCACGGGTGCTGCTCTAAAGCTTGGCGAGAACTGCGATGCGGACATACTTTTCGTGCATTCGCCGAAGGTCGAGAAAGAATTTGTAGAAAAAGGCTTCGGCGTTGACCGCACGCCCGTTATGTATAATGATTTTATACTCATCGCCGATAAATCCATCGCGCCTAAATTTAAAGGCAAAGACCTTAAAGGCTCATTCGAGCTAATCAAGGCGGAGAAGATTAAATTTTTCTCTCGCGGCGATAAATCGGGCACCGATAACAAAGAGAAAGGTATTTGGAAAAAGGTCGATGGCGCCGTGCCTGAAAACGAGGCGTGGTATAACCAAACCGGTCAAGGTATGATCGCTACGATCAACGCAGCCGCCGAGCAAAAGGGCGTGACCTTCACCGATCGTGGCACCTACATCAAATACGAGGATAATAAAAAGGGCAACCCCGATATGGTTATCATCAACGAAGGCGATAACGATCTGAAGAATTTTTACTCCGTAATCGCGGTCAATCCGAAGCACTGCCCAAAAGCGGACTACGAAAACGCGCAGCGCTTCATCAAATGGATCACTAGCGAGAAGGGGCAGAAGTTCGTAGGCGATTTCAAGCTGCTAAATAAGCCGCTTTTCACCCCTGATGCGAATACTCGCAAGAATTAGCTCTAGCTAAATAAGGCTAAATTTAAAGCCCAAAGGCGAAACGCCGTCTTTGGGCTTTTGCTTTTTCATAAATCAATCTGCGCGCCTTTAAATTTAGCTATTTTGCTTCTAAAATTTAACCGGCGCTTTTTACCGCGTCTTTTTACGATACATTTTTTACTTTCTAGCCATACTTTTAAATTTATCGCAGCTTCGTTTGTAGGCGATAGGCTTAAAATTTCAGCTATATTTGAGATCGGTACGGAGAAATTTCAGTCGCGTTCGGATATACTTTAATGTCTAGTGGTATTTATACAGCGCAAAATTTAGTAGTATTTATGTGTGACTCAAAATTTTAGTTTGTTGGGAATTAAATTTTGAAGTTGCGGTTAAGCTCGGGCGTATGAAAAACGCCCGAGCTTGTGAAGCTGTGAAATTTTATACGCGGTTTGTGGGGTCGCTTCTGCCGCGCGCCGGTAAAATTACTTTTCAAGCGCAGGCAAAATTACCGAGCGCGCGGCTATAAAATTTCACTTTGCGCGAGCGAGCTATTCGACTTCGGCGTCGATGACGTCGTCGTCTTTTTTACCGCCGTTTGCACCGCTGCTTTGCGATCCGCCTTGCGCGCCCTGATTTGCGCTGGCAGCCTTGTATAGATCCTCGGCGACCTTGCTTAGGGCTTCTACTTTGGAGTTTATCGCATCCTTGCTCGCGTTTTCATCCTTTAGCACGGCTTTTAAATCATTTAGCGCGCTCTCGATCTTAGCGCGTAGATCGCCCGGCACCTTCTCGCCCATCTCGCTTAGGCTCTTTTCGGTTTGATGTGCGATGCTATCGGCTTGGTTGCGCGCCTCGACGGTTTCTTTGCGCTTGTTGTCTTCCTCTTTGTGAAGCTCGGCGTCCTTTACCATCTTATCGATCTCGGCATCGCTTAAACCGCTTGAGCCGGTGATGCGGATGTCGGTTGCCTTGCCGGTGGCTTTGTCTTTTGCCGAAACGGTTAAAATTCCGTTCGCATCGATATTAAATTCTACCTCGATCTGCGGTACGCCGCGAGGAGCTGGCATGATGCCCTCAAGATTGAAATTTCCTAGCGATTTGTTGTCTTTCGCAAACTCGCGCTCGCCTTGCAAGACATTGATCGTAACGGCGCTTTGATTATCCTCTGCTGTCGAGAAGGTTTGAGATTTTTTCGTAGGTATCGTAGTTCCCTTTTCGATGATCTTGGTCATAACGCCGCCCAGGGTTTCGATGCCGAGGCTTAGCGGAGTCACGTCGAGTAGTAGCACATCTTTTACGTCGCCTTTGATGACCGCGCCTTGGATTGCAGCACCGATTGCTACGACTTCATCAGGGTTTACGCTCTTATTTAACTCCTTGCCGAAAGCCTTTTTGACCTCCTCTTGCACTAAAGGCACGCGCGTCGAGCCACCCACCATGACGACTTCTTTTATGTCGTTCATGCTAAGCCCCGCATCGCTTACGACCTTTTTGAGAGTGCTTATGGTCTCATCTACCAAAGAATCGA
>CAUVFI010000060.1:0-5644 GCA_963551055.1 uncultured Campylobacter sp.
ATGATAGCGGTATCTGCGTGGACGCGCTGGGCGGGGCTCCGGGGATATTTTCGGCGCGCTTTAGCGGAGCGGACGCGACGGATGCGAGCAACCGCGAGAAATTAGCCGTTAGCCTACGCGCGCTGGGGCTAGAGGAGAGCCCTGCGCATTACACGGCAGCGATTGCGCTGAAATGCGATTTGGGCGAGTTTTGTACGCACGGCTTCATGCACGGCACGGCGATAACGCAGCAGCGGGGGCAAAACGGATTCGGATACGATTTTATGTTTATTCCGCGCGGATTTGACCGCACGATCGGGGAGCTGCCCGCTGCGGTGAAATTTAAAATTTCGCACCGCACGAAGGGGCTGGCGCTGATGCGAATTTTACTGAAAAATTTAGAAAAACAGATGAGACTTGCTAAATTTCATTAAATTTAAAGCCGTAAAAAGCGGAATTTAAGAAAAAATATATATAATACGTTTTTCATTCAATCCACGAAAATCTACGGAGCGTAGCGCAGGCTGGTAGCGCATCTGGTTTGGGACCAGAGGGTCGAAGGTTCGAATCCTTTCGCTCCGACCATTGTGGTGAGTTTAGCTCAGTAGGTTAGAGCATCAGATTGTGGTCCTGAGGGTCGTGGGTTCGATTCCCACAACTCACCCCACTTTATGCGCTCGTAGCTCAATTGGATAGAGCAACAGACTTCGGATCTGTAGGTTGAAGGTTCGACTCCTTTCGAGCGTACCACTGATTCGATATTTTGCGCTCATAGCTCAGTTGGATAGAGCAACGGCCTTCTAAGCCGTAGGCCAGAGGTTCGAATCCTCTTGGGCGTACCATATTAAGCTCATATTAAGAGCTTTTTGGCTAATATGCGCTTTCTTTTTTGCGGATGTGGTGAAATTGGCAGACACACCAGACTTAGGATCTGGCGCCTCACGGCATGAAGGTTCAAGTCCTTTCATCCGCACCATCCATTCTACGCGTTCCGGATTAGCTCAGCGGTAGAGTAGGCGGCTGTTAACCGCTTGGTCGCTGGTTCGAATCCAGCATCCGGAGCCACTTGTATTCAAAATACCTTTAGATGATTTAACGATGTTTGAAAGCATCTGTTAAATTGCGTTCCTAGCCTAAATTTTAATACGAATAAAATTAAAATTTTCCTCTACAAAAGCCGAGATTTAGAATTTTTTTGTTGCGAAAAGTATTGCTATTAGCGTCGATCATATATATGTCAGCAAGAATAAAATTAAACTTTATGTCACCACTTTTAAGGCTTTGGCGAACGTCTTATCTCCATAGTCTTTACCGATTCGGTTCATCGTTGCTTTTTGGCTTCAAAGTGGCGATGACTAGTAAAATTTGCTATCTGAAATTTCAAAAATCGTTGTGCGGACAGGATGTGTAGTCGAATTTATTTAGTCTACATTTTTGATCATTCCGCCTGCAAAGATGCCTGATGTGCTCAGGCGTTCCGTTTTGACGAAATAGCTTATGTCACAATCACATAGAAAATGGGTTTTTAAACCTTTTTAGCTACATAGATATGACTGTTTAGCAATTGCTTATTACGGTGTTACACTACAGTTAAATTTTAAAATTTAAGCGCCACGGAGGCTAAAGTAAATTTTACTCTAGCCCGCCGCTTTGCTTTTGAAGGCTTTAAAATTTGCGCCGCTTTGCAGTCGGGCGAAGCGGGTTAAAACGAAACCTCGATCTTGGCGTTTAGGCTATTTGATTTCACGTCGTTTCCGAACGCGCCGGTGTACGATAGCCTAAGGCTCGTGTTTTTAAATATCATAGTCTCCACGCCCGCGCCCGCGGTGGCGAAGTCTCGAAGCTCTTTGCCCTCCAAATCCACGTATCCTGCGTTTGCGACATTCACTCCCGCGCCCGGTCTCGTGTCGCCGAAAAATCTATTGTAGGCTAGATCGAGCTGTGCGGACGAGCTCATGCCGCCTATTTTAAACGGCACGCTCGGACTGATGCCCGCCGTTAGGATATTCATGTTTCTAGATTTTTTATCCGTGCTCATCACGAACGGGCCCACATTTTCGCTCATGCCGCCCGTTCTAGCGTAGATGCGAGAGATGCCCAAATACGGATTTATCTCGAAATTTTCGCCGTTAAAGCCGCCGTATGTCGCGCTAGCAAACATATTTATGAGCTTTTCGTTGCTCTTAGCGCCGTTGTTAGCGGTGTGTTGCACTATCGTGGAGCTGCCGGTTTTTTTGCGTTTTATATCCGTATATACGGCGCCCAGATCAAATTTAATAGACTCTAAGCCCACCTGCGCGTAAAGTCCCGCGTGTCTGTTCGTGTGATCAAACTCCCTGCTGCCGTCTTCTTTGGTCTTGGTTTTTCCCACGCCCACTACGGCTCCCAGTCTTAAGTTTTCACTCAGCGCGCCGTCTAGGCCGACGAGCTGCGTCACGGAGGTAGATTTGAAATTTCCGCTTCCCTCATCCGAGCTAAATTTCATGACGTTTCCCGCGGTATTCGCCCAGAAGTCGATCCCCATTTCCTCATCTATGCTTAACGCGTTAAAATTTCTTTTGCGGCTTAAGACGGCGTTTCGGATCAGTACGTTATCGATCACGGCGGCGTTTTGCGCGACGAAATTTGCCTCGTTCGCGAACGTTTTTAGTGTGTCGGAGGCTTGCTGCGGCGTAGCGAAGATGAAATTTCTATATAGATCGCTCGTTCGCACCGCAGGTCTGCTTCTAAAAACGCTCATTAAAGCGGGCTGATTGCTCGAGCCCTCTATCGCGGCGGCGATCAGTTTTTGATTTTTGCCCTTTGCGAAATCCACCATGCCCTTGCTGCCCTTTTTGAAGGTGAGCTCTAGCTTGGAGTCACTAAAATTTCTTACTAAATCAAAAAACGCGTATTTTCTCAGGATCGTCTGATCGTAGCCTCTGAGGCTGCCCTCTACCCAGTATCTCTTTGATTTTGCAGGATCTTTATATATTTTTTGCGCATCTTCGAAAAGAAGATTTTCTAGATCCACGATGGAATTTTTTTCAAACGTAAGGTTTAAATTTGTAGCACCTGCCGAAGACATGCCGACTATGCCCGCGTGCGATACGACGAATCTGCCACCTTGCTTTATAGTCGCCGTGACGGTATCTGAGGTGGTGGCTCTAGTTTTATTTACGAATTCTTTCGGCTTATTGAATACGTCGGTTTTGACCTCTTGTACGGTTAGGCTCTTTTTGATCTTCAAAGCGTCGCCGTTTTCTACGGTCACTTTACTATTTTTTAAAGACTGATTTAGCGCCGTGATCTGCCCGCCTTTTATGATCGTATCGCCGCTGTAGGTGTTATCGCCCGCAAGCGTTAGCGTACCGCCGCCTCTTTTTATCAGCGTTCCTTTATAGCCTTCCGCCGCTCTATGCGCTCGTGCTTGCTCTCTGGCTAGCTCTACATTATATTCGGCTCTTTCTTCTGCGGTCAAATTTCCACCCTTAGCATCGAGCTGTGCTTTGCGCACTGCCCAAGCCGCCGCATCCGCATCGTCCTCGGTCTTTCTAAATTTTATCGCCTTGTCCGAGATGTCGTTGGACCAGACGTCATCTACGTCCATATTTACGTCAAATTTACCTAAAAACTGACCTGGTCCGAACATCGCCCTGCCGATATCTACTATGCCCCAGCCCCATCTTTTATCGGGTACTCCAAGCTCGCTCGTCCAGCCCGAAAGCTTGCTAGTATCATTCTTTTTGAACGAATACTTCGTCTGTCTCGCCGTTGTTAGTAAGACATCTCGTGCCTGCTCGTTTGTCATATAGCTATATCTGGACATTATGACGCCCAAGGCTCCCGTTACGTGAGGTGCCGCCATAGACGTGCCGCCCCAAGAAGCGTATCCCGCCTTGCCCGTCTTGACGTCCACGATAGAGGATTTTACTTTCACTCCGGGTGCCGCTATGGTCCACCATTTTGAATGCCCCGCGGTGTTAAATCTTTGGGCATTGCCGTCAGTTTGTCCCGTTACGTTTAGCCATAGCTTTTCCGCATCGGGGCGAAAATACGGCAGCATCGCCCTTGTGTAGGACTCCTCCATGCCGTCTCTATTGCCCGCGGTAAAGACTTGGATTATTCTGTATTTTTTAGCTACTTCGTATGCAGCGTCTATGAAACTTTTTTGACCGTCCACTACAAATTGATAATAAGCTTTTTTAGCGGTATCTATATCTTTGAGGTATAGATGATGATTAGGCTTAGTAGGATTAGCCGCCGTACCGGGGATCCCGCTGTAACCTTCCGCGCCTGGATAGGAGGAATTTACCCTTCTATTCGATCCCCAGCTATTATTTATCGCTCTTACGCCCGATTTAGCAAGCTCGTTATATACGGCGTAGAAGTATCCGTAGTCTTGATTTGGACCGTAGGTCATGCCGTCGTTTCCGCCTGTATTTCCCGAGTACAATCTCGACTCCCATGCCACTCCGTGCGTGCCGCTTCCGTCGCGATTTGCCCCTATCGTACCTCCTACGTGAGTACCGTGAGAGTCGTTTATGCCGGCTATCCAATCGCCGTTAGTTTCAAATTTTTGTCCTTTTTTGAATTCGCCCTTGTCCGTCTTGTCTTTTTCGTCGCTACCTTTTTATTTAAAGGGCGCGTTGCCGAATTCTGCGTCTGGGTAACGCATGCCGTCTTTGAAGTACTCGCCTTCCGCAGTCGTCCCCGTAATCCTGCCTCCTGCGAATTCTTGATGACTTAGAAGCATGCCCGAATCAACTACGCCCAGTTTTACATCTCTACCAGTGGCGCCTTTGGCGTAGGCTACCTACGCATTCATACTGTCTAGGCCCCAGTACGCTTTGTATTCGTCCGTCTCCCAGCTTTTTATATCGCTTATTTTGCCGCGCTCTATATACTGTGCTTCGCAGACGTTTGCAAATAGCACGGCGCAAACTGCTGCAGACAGCACATGGGCTCCTTTGAAATTTAGCTTTCTCATACAATCCCTTTCTTTATGGTTTGGTTTTTATAAAAAAATTATTTAATTATAATAACCTTTAAATGAAAATTTAATTAAATATTTTAAAGATTTTATAATAATTTACTTATATTTAAACTCATATCGCAGGTTCCGATTAAGTGCTAGGATATAATGCGGAGCCGCGTTTAGGTTGGCTTAGATACGATTTCACTCAAGACACTCGACTAGAGGAGAACGTCTCGTCGCGAAATCGCGTGCTCGACAGCGGTTTGGTCTTAAGCGCTTATTTCGTGATAGTGCCCAGCCGCAGGCGTTTGCTTCACAGCAGCACGCTCGTTGCGCTATTCGCACCGCACGCCGCATAGGTTTAAATTTCAAATCGTTCTCATTTTAGAAGCAACTTTGATAAAATTTAGCCATTTCTTGATTATAATCAATTTTTTTGCCTAAATAAAATCTTAAAATTACCAACTAAATTTTTTATAAAGGATTTTCTATGAGCGACAATCTAGAGATGTTCTGTCATCAGTGCCAAATGAGCGCGCCCGAGGGCTGCGGCGCAAAGGGCCAAAGCAAAGGCACCTGCGGCAAGGGTTCTACGCTCTCGCGGCTGCAAGATACGATGATCTTCGGACTTAAAGGCCTTAGCGCCTACCGCCACCACGCGCACGAGCTCGGCGCCGATACTAGCGCGGTCGATACCGTTATGGCGGA
>CAUVFI010000061.1:0-5643 GCA_963551055.1 uncultured Campylobacter sp.
CCTCCTGCAAATAGATCGCGCCTGCGTCGAAAATAAAGCGGTAGTTTTGCTCGCGTGGCGCGTCCGTTACGAAATATACATACTCGCGATCCTCGGCATAGTAGTAGCCTGAAACGCTGCGCTTTTCGGTAATCGGGTTCAATGAGACCTCCTTATTTAATCGTTTTAAATTTACGAAATTTCAGAATTTCGCTCAAATTTACGGAATTTTGAAATTCTGTTGCCGATCAGAATTCTGAAATTTTGCTACTAATAGGAATTCTAAAATTCCGCCGCCATTTAAATTTTATCGTATTTGGAATTTCAAAATTCTTTTGCGCTTGGAATTTTAAAATTTTAAGCACGAAAGAATTTTATTATTGGTGAGATTTTATGCGACGCAGTCGCAATTCAAATTTAACGCGGACGCAGTCCGCACCGCTAGCGTCGCGCGGGCGGGGGTTGGTAAGGGGGCGGGCGCGCCTCGCAACTCTGAGCGCCGCCCCCTTACGAATATCGCACATAATGTATCCAAGCGCTAGGCTATATCATAAAATTTTGTAAAAATTTACAAAATAAAATTTCATTCCTAAATTCACAGCTCGCGAAATTCACGCCGTGATTCCTATTTTCTTGGGGCGGGAAGGAGGCTTGAATTGCGAGGTCACATTCCTCGCAGAGGCGGCGCTGCCCCGCAGCACCGCATTGTTCTGCTCGCCCACAAACCTCACCCATCCCCCTACGACGCTTTAAGCGGTGCGGACTGCGTCCGCGCTGTATTTTCTATTGCGGCTCACGCCGCATGAAATTTCAGCGAAAAGCCATACTACAAATCCCACGCGAAATTCTAGGTTAAAAGCACCCGGCTTTTGCAAAACCTCGGCGAAAGTATAAATGAAATGAGCGAATTCCGCACCATTCGCGCTGGCGTCTAAAGCGAAAAGACCTTTGGGCCAAAGCCTACAGCGAGACGACCTTTGAGCCGAAACCACCTTCTGCGGGCGTGCCGTCGCGAAAACCCTTGACGCTGGGGTGCGATTTTAAAAACTCCTTTACCGCGAACGCGAGCTTGCCCGTGCCGATGCCGTGCTTTACGATGATCTCATCAAAGCCCATCACGAGGCTTTGGCTGATGAATTTATCAAGCCTGCTGATCGCTTCCTCGGCGCGCAAGCCGTGCAGATCGAGCACGAGCGACGCGGAGGCGGGCTTTTGCACCTTGATGCTGATATTTTTTACGGGTGCGGGCGCCGCGCCGCTGCGCTTTAGCTCGCTAAGCGGCACGCGCAGCCTGATACCGTCGCTTAGCATCAGCGCCTGGGTTTTGCTAAGCGATAAAATTTCGCCCTTGATCTTGCCGTATTTGACGCGATCGCCCACCTTGAGGCTTTGCGGCTCCGGCGTGCTGAGCTCCGGCTGCTGCACAGCCCGTGCGAGCTCGTTTGCGCGGTTTATGGCGCGCTGCTTTTCGCGCACGTCGCTTAGGCTCACGCTGCGTTTGGCCTCCGAAATCGCGCGGTAGTACTCGTTTTGCAGCCTTGAAAGCTCGGCCTTCAGTTCGCTTTGCGCGTGCTCGCGCTGATCTTTCAGCGCCTCGCTTAGCGCGTCTAACTTCTCCTCTTTTTGCTGCGTTTGGGCCAGCTTTTGTTTTAGCTCAAGCTCTAAATTTATCGCTTTTGAGATCGCTTCGTTTAAATTTTCTTTGTTTTCGCCGTAGTTTTTGCGCGCCGCAGCGATCAAATTTTGCGCTATGCCGTAGCGCAGCGCGGTTTCAAAGGCGTAGGATTTGCCGATCGTGCCCTTTAAAAACTCATATTTCGGCGCGCTGTTTTTCTCGTCGTAAAGTGCCGCCAGCAGCTCCACGCGCGGATCCTTTGCGAGTAGCATCGCTAGGCGCTTGTGATGCGTGGTGATGATTATTTTCACGTCGCCGTTTATCAGCTGCTCGATCATCGCGCCGTATAGGCTCGCAGCCTCCTCAAAATCGGTACCCAGCTCGATCTCATCGACGCCGATTAGAATTTCTTTGCGCCCGAACAGCTTGCTAAAGGCAACCATCCTGCCCGCAAAGGTCGAGATGTCGTTTTTGGAGTTTTGCGGATCCTCCATTATGAGCTCGAACTCTTTAAAGGTGCCGATGCGGCTGAGGCTTGCGCGAATAGGCATCGGAAGGAGGTATTTGGCTAGCAGCGCCGCGCTTAGAATGCTTTTTAAAAGCATCGATTTTCCGCCCGCATTCACGCCGGTGATGAGCAGAATTTTTCCGCTAAATTCCACGCTCACGCGCTTTGGATTTTTAAGCGCGGGGTGGGCGAAGCTATCTAGGACGATGTCGCGCGAGGGCTCGGGCAGGATGAACTCATAATCGCTCGCTCTTGCCATCGCGGCGCGCGCAATCAGCGCATCGATCGCGTCGAAAGCGGCGTTTATAAATTTCAGAAAAGCTAAATTCTTATTAAAAATCGCGCTTATCTGCTTGCAGTGCTCGAAAACGATCTGCTCCTTTTTATCCAAAATCGCGCTTTGAGCGGACTTCAGCGCCGCGATCGCGTCTGGAAGCACGTAAAAATAGCCTCCGCTTGAGCGCGCTACGACGCTGCCTTTTAGCACGTGATTAAAGCCGCCGCGCACCAGCAGGGCCTCGGTGTCGCTTATGTAGTGGATCTGCGTGTCGGCGAGATAGGGCGAAAGGGCTTTGGAGTAGATCAGCCTTTTTAGCGTCTGCTCGATCTCGTCCTTTTTTATTTTAAACGCCTCGTTTAGCGCGCCGAAGCGCTCGTCTATCGCGTCGCGGAAGCCGCCCTGATCGTCGAAATAATCCTTTAATTGCGCGATGGGCGCAGGAATTTCGATCTTAGCAAGCCAAGCGGCGAGTTTATCTTCGAAGGGCTGCTTTTTTAGATACGCAAAGTAGCGAACGATCTTGCTGAACTCGTAAATTTCGCTGATATGAAGCACGCCGTGCTTTGAGATACGCATCAGCGCATCGTCTAGGTTTGCGACGCTCTCGCACTGCGCGAGATCAAATTTCGTAAGCTCTGAAATTTTTTCAAAATTCAGCTTGCTATCGCCGCTTAAAAACAGCGGCTTTTCGCGCGCCAAAAAGCTTTTAAATTTGGCTAGATACTCGCTCAAATCGAGGCGCGTAAAAAGTTCGTCACTGATCATAAACGCACTCTTTAATCTTGTAGGTTTTGCCCTTAAACTCCGCGCCCGCGCTCTTTTTGGCGATGAAAGCGCCCAGCGAAAAGGAGTAGGTGAAGCTCTCTCGCGTCACGATCTGCGCGGGGCCTTGCAAATTTAAGCTCTGCGGCGCGGAATTTTGCGTAGTTTTAGAATTTTGAGCGGAGCCTTGCATGGAATTTTGCTCGGCTGCGTTAAAATTCTGCGCAGAGCCTTGGGGATCGGAGATTTGCGTGTTGCCTCGTTGCGCGGAATTTTGTGAGGCAGAGCTTCGCATACCTCCTTGGCTCGTGGAATTTTGTGGCGTGAGGCTCTGCGTATCGTTCTGCTGCGTAGAATTTTGTGAAGTAGGGCTTTGTGCAGAATTTTGTCCACCCGAAACAGCGTCGATAGTTTGCGGGGAAGAGCTTTGCGCAGCGGAAGCCTGCTCGTTCGTTTGGGCGGTTGAGCTTTGCGTAGTGGAAGCGACCTTGCTCTGTGAGTTTAAATTTGCTTCGCCGGCTTGCGAGCCCAAATTTTTCGCATCCGCGCTATGTTTTTCGGAGAAGGAATTTGCCGCGCCGCGAGCTTCAGCAGCGGAATTTATCGCGCCGCCGCATCTTAATCTGGCACCCGCGTTAAATTTAAACACCATCTCCTCCTCAAGCTTGGCGGATCGCTCGCTCGCGCTTTCGTAAAAATAAGCCCCCGCGCATAGCAGCACGATCAGTGCCGTGGCGATGATTTTAGCTTTTTTGCTTAAAATTTCGTCCCGCACGAAAAAGATCGCCGCGATAAATAAAAATGCGAAAATAAACACTAAAAATCTCAAATTTTATCCTTGCCCGTCCGCTGCGGAGTTCGTTTCATAAATTCGGCGAGAGTTTTCAAGCCTAAAATTCTCCGCGCAGCTGATAGGTGATGTCGCCTGCGCCAAATCCGATCACGAGCCCGTCGTTTATGATGTGGCGGACGCCGAAAATATCGCTAAATTCTATCTTCTCGCCGTTTCTAAAGACCCGCTCGGTAAATAGTGCGCCGAGCCCCTTAAACTCCTCTTTCAGATCGATGCCGTTGCTAGGTTCGCCAGCGGCGTAAACGGGCAGTACGACTAACTCCTCCACGCCCGCAAAGCACTCTTTGAAAGCGTTTAAATTCGCTTTAAGCCTGCTGAAGCGGTGCGGCTGAAAGATCGCCGTGATCTTGCTAAGCCCAAGCAGGCTAGCGTATTCGCGCGCGCTTTGCAGCGTCGCTCTGATCTCGGTGGGGTGGTGGCCATAGTCG
This sequence comes from uncultured Campylobacter sp., assembly GCA_963551055.1. Lineage (GTDB taxonomy): Bacteria > Campylobacterota > Campylobacteria > Campylobacterales > Campylobacteraceae > Campylobacter_B. The sequence goes on from CAUVFI010000061.1 coordinate 4,426, forward strand.
TCTATGAGCACGAAGCTCGGGGTGGCGCACAGGATGTCGAAGCGCTTTTTGATCCCCTTGTAATTTAGCAAATTTTTACGGATCTGCTCTAGCCCCGTCTCGCACGCAGCGGCTAGGATCGCTAGCGACGCATCAATTGCTATGTGTTTGCCGAGCCCGTAAACCTCGAAGCGCCCGAGCTCTTTAAGATTAAAGCTCATAAATGGCTGATGATCGCGCAGCAGCACCTTCAGATCCGTTATGTCGCGCGAAGGAAAGAGCTTGATACAGCCGAGCTTAATGGAGCTTAAAAACTCATCCTCGGCGTTTATCACGCGGATCTTGGCGCGCTCCAAAAAGCCGCGATATGCCGCATGAAATTTATCCAAATCGTTGTCGTAATGATCCATATGCTCGGGCTCGGCGTTAGTTACGACCGCGACGTAGGGATTGGAATTTAAAAAGCTCGAATCACTCTCATCGGCTTCAAAGATGATATTTTCGCTATTTTCATACTTCATATTCGAGCCGAACTGCTTGGAGATCGCGCCGATGATGACCGAGCCGTTTATCAGCGCCGAGGTTATCGCGCTCGTGGTGCTTTTGCCGTGCGCGCCGGCGACTGCGAAGACGCGCTTGTCTTTTAGCACGAAGGGCAGGGCTTCCTTGCGCGAGAGGCAGACGATCCCCTTTTTGCGCGCGGCTTGCAGCTCGACGTTGTCCTCTTTGATCGCGGCGGAGTAGATGACGATCTCCTGATCTTTGATCGCCGAAGCGTCGTGCGGCGTGATGATCTCCATGCCGTCCGCTCTTAGCTTGTAGGTCGTCTCGCTCTCTTTGATATCCGAGCCTGAGATGATAAAATTTTTCTCGTGTAAAAATCTCGCTAATGCCGATATCCCTATGCCGCCGATGCCGATAAAATGAACCTTTTTCACCTTTGTCCTTAAATAATATAATAGATAATTACGTTTAAATTTTTAATCCCGCCTGCGCTGGCGAAATTTAAAAATTTAAGCCATTCCTCGCGCCTTGAAATTCGCCTTTAAATTTTACGAGCTCACCGCGTCGCGCAGCCCCGTCTCGCTACTTTCAAATCCGCTTTTAAAATTTAGCGCCTGAAATTTGTCGTTTTGAATTTCGTTTTTTAAAATTTGAGCGCTCGAAATTCCGCCTTGAAACGAGAGCGCTTAAAATTTTACGGCTCAAACTTGCCGTTAAAATTTAGAAGCGAGCAGG
>CAUVFI010000062.1:0-5623 GCA_963551055.1 uncultured Campylobacter sp.
GAAAGCAGTTTTCTTTCCTGAAATCTAAGCCAAATTTCGTATTGAGATTCGACAAGACGATTTTGGGGCTTTTGATATTGATCTCGGTTGCGATCGGAGCGATATTTTGGCTGCTTAAAGATAGTGATAGCGTCAGTATGGCAAGTATCAATCAAAATATTGAGGATAAGGGCGGAGCTACAAATTCTGCTAATGATGCCGAGCAGCAGGCGGCAGATCTTGCAGTGCAAAATAATATCTCCAAAGAGGATTATAATATCAGTGCGCCGAAAGTTGCCCACACCTCTAAACACGAAAAGGAACGCCCAAGCTTAAATTTAAACGATGTGGGTGTGCTATCCAGCGAGGATTCCGGTGGGTTTAAGATAACCAATAATTACGAAAATGGCGGAAACTATGGCGGGCAGGCTCAGGCTCAGAATTTCGGCGGTCAAAATTTTGGCGGACAGAATTTTGGCAATCAAAATGCTCCTACATTTAATGTACCTAATACCAATAACGCAGCTTTTGCAAATCAGCCGCCTAAAAACGAGGTTATAGATTTTGGACGCGCTCCATTGCCACCTAAATCAAATTTCTCTGGAGGTTCTACAAATACCGCAAGTAGCGCTCCGCTAAGTTCTAGAATTGAGATAAAAACTTCAAATTTAAGCGAAGATAAGCAGAGCTTGGAGAGTAAATTTTACGCGACGAATAAGATTGAGTATTCGCTATCGCTAGCTGAAGAAGCGTATAATAAGAAAGACTACGATAATGCGATCAAATGGGCTCTTACGTCAAATGAGCTTGATAAGGACAACGTCGCTAGCTGGATAATTTTTGCTAAAGCCAATTATAAAAAGGGTCGTAAAGAAGACGCGCTTTACGCTCTTGAAACCTTTAACGCAAAGGCGAAAAATAGCGAAATTTCTAACCTCATTTCAAAGATAAGAAGCGATAAACTATGAAAATTTTATATATTTTAGCTTTTGCGATCGCGTCGTTATTTGCAGTTAGCGCCGATGACGTGCGCAACTGGGATCAGATCGGTCAGTATAACCGCATCTGCCAAGAAAGCGTGCGAAATTTATTCATCGAGGAGCAGAGCGAGGCACTTGCAAATATGTATGCCAAGGCGTGCCTGAAGATGGATAAAGTAAACGAGCTTGTAGTGCCTACGGTGATGCTTTATAAGACGAAAGAGGCTCGCGAGAATGCTTCTCTTTATTCGACTATAATTTTTCAAAAAAAGATGCTTTATTTGGCGCTTTGCGACGGCGTAGACATAAGCTATATAAGAACGCCTAAAATTAATTATATTTTGTCTGAAATTTTTGATAAATTTACGGAGAGAGCATACGTAAAAAAGAGTGATACGTATGTCTTTACCCTAGAGAACGGCGAGCGTGCCGAGCTTTTTATCAAAGAAGAGGAAGAGGTAAAAAAGATGGTAATTGCAATTTATGCTGGCGATAAGCTTAGCTCGATTAAAATTTATTGGTGATTGCGATGACGAAGATTGAAGAGCAGATTGTTGCGATTTTAATACGAAACAATATCCTTACTAGCACCGTTGTTCCGGAAATCAAGGACAAGATGGATATTGGCTTGACGCTAGGCGAGGTTTTAGTCGGAGATAACTATCTAAGCCAGGATGATTTTTGCTCGATTTTAGTTGAGCTATACAAGCGCCGTCAGGTAGAATTTGACGATATAAGCGAAAAATTTTCGATGGATCCGAAGGAATTTTTGCAAATTCTAGCCAAGAAAATGAACCTGTCGTATATGAATTTAGACGATATCGACATAGATTTTAGGCTATCGGAACGCACTCCTACCGCACAGCTTAAAAGATACGGCGTGATACCGGTTAAAGCGGATGATCTGAATATTTACGTTGCTTTTTCTGATCCGTTTAATCTTGAGTCGCAAGATAAAGCGCAGGCTATGTTTAGCAAACAGCTGCTCAAAATCGTAGTAGCCGATCCAAATCAGGTAAATAAATATCTATCTAAGCTTGAGCTTTCAGAGAGCATTAAAGGGCTCGTAGCGGAGATCCGCAAAGAGCTTGCTAACACCGGCGGTAGCGGAAGCAGCGATGATACCTCGGCTATTTTGAAGCTCATTGAGATGATAATTAGCCAGTCTATTAAGATGCGCGGTAGCGATATTCACATCGAGCCTACCGAGAATAACTGCGTCGTGCGTACCAGAATCGACGGAATGCTCGCTGAAATTTTTATCTTTGATAAGGATATCTATCCACCGCTAGTAAGCCGATTGAAGCTACTTTCGAATATGGATATCGCCGAGCGTCGCAAGCCGCAAGACGGCAGATTTAGTATGAAAATTTCAGGTCGCGAGTACGACTTTCGTATTTCGACACTGCCTATTATCAATGGCGAATCTACCGTTATGCGTATCTTAGATAAATCCAAGGTTATCATAAGTCTGGAAAAGCTCGGTATGCACCCTGATAGCTTTAAGAAATTTAATAACGCTATGAAGGCTCCATATGGTATTATCTTGGTCACCGGACCTACGGGAAGCGGTAAGTCTACGACGCTATATGCGGCGCTAAACGATATTAAAAATATCGATACCAAGGTCATTACCGTAGAAGATCCGGTAGAGTATCAAGTAAATTTAATCCAACAAGTCCAAGTTAACGAAAAAGCAGGTCTTACCTTTGCTTCGGCACTGCGCTCGATCTTAAGACAAGACCCCGACATCATAATGATCGGTGAGATCCGTGATCAAGAGACCCTTAGGATTGCGATCCAGGCCGCTCTTACGGGACACTTGGTTTTCTCGACCCTGCACACCAATGACGCCGTTAGCGCGATCCCGCGAATAGTGGATATGGGTATAGAGGCCTACCTCATAAGCGGTGCGCTCATTGCAGTAGAGGCACAACGTCTCGTGCGAAAGCTTTGCCCGCACTGCAAGCAACCTACAAATCTGCCTAAATCGATGCTTGATCAGCTGAAGGAATTTTTGCCTGAAAAATACACATTTTTTAAGGCTGTGGGTTGTGATCAATGCGGTCAGACGGGCTACATGGGGCGTGAGATGATTAGTGAAATTTTACCTATTACCGATAAAATGCAGAGCTTGATCGCTAACGGCGGCTCAAAGGACGATATGAGAGCCTTAGCGAAGGAGGAGGGTTTTATAGATATGTTTGAAGACGGTGTTATACGTGCTGCGCGCGGAGTAACTAGTATAGAAGAAATTTATAGGGTGGCTAAACAATGAAAAAGCAATTAGAAGTTGAATACAACGCCAAGGGCGCAAGAAGAAAGATGTTTTTGCAAGCTAGCGATAAGGTACAAGCAAACAACCTCATGAAGCAGCGCGTAGGCGGGACAATCGTAAAAAGAGGTGAAACCCAAGTCGTTGCCAATACGGGCGGTGATTTTAAGGCGCAGGTTTCGCGCATGCTGGGTGGTAGCGGAAGAGTTAGAACGCTGCCGTTAGTAGCGTCGATCCGTCAGCTTTCGGTTATGACAAATGCTGGAATTTCAATCCACGACTCGATCAAAGAGGTCGCAAGAGCGGCAGAGGATAAGACGCTAAAAGAGATTTTTAGTGCTATGAACGATGATCTTAACGCAGGTCTTAGCTTGACCGAGTCTACGGAGAAATTTAGAGGTCAGCTCGGTGATGTCGTCGTTGCGATGGTAAGTCTGGGCGAAGCAACCGGTAATATGGCAGAATCTTTAGCCAAGCTTGCCGCTATGCTTCAAGAGCTTTGGGAGAACCAGCGTAAATTTAAAAAGGCGATGCGTTATCCGATGATCCTTATGATCGTTATGGCGATTGCATTTTCGGTCTTGATGATGTATGTCGTGCCGAAATTCCGTGAAATTTTTGAGGATTTGGGCGCGGATTTGCCACTACCTACTAGAATTCTACTTGGCATTGAAAGCACGCTTAATAATTATGGAATTTTTGTTTTAGCGGGCATCATAGGCACTATCATAGCTCTTAGATGGGCATATCGCAATAACCCTGAGTTTAAAAAGGGCTTTGACAAGACGATTTTAAAGGTCTATCTATTTGGTAAGATCATATTTTTCTCTACGATGTCACGATTTATGCTTATTTTTACAGAGCTTGTACGAGCGGGTATTCCTATCGCTGATGCGCTGGATACATCTGTTTTAATGGTGGACAATCATACTTTAAAAGAGAAACTCTCTACCGTTAAAATTGCCGTGCAGCAAGGCGTGAGCCTAACCGAGGCGTTTAACAATACAGGGCTTTACGAGAGTATGCTTATTCAGATGATCAGTGCGGGCGAGCAAGCCGGTAACCTCGATAAGATGCTCGGTAACGTCACTGACTATTACAAAGAGAAATTCGACGATATCATCGATAATATCTCAAGCTACGTCGAGCCGATCATGCTATTTTTTATGGCGGGCATGGTTCTTCTTTTGGCTCTGGGTATCTTCATGCCTATGTGGGATCTGGGCAAAGCCGTCAAAAACTAACCCCTTTAATTCCGCGCCTGTGAGGGCGCGGAATTTTATCAAAGCATTAAAATTTCATCCTTCAAATAAAATTTTAACCTTCGTTTGGCTAAAATACCGCTTTAAATTTAAGGATCAATCATAGTTAAAGAAATATATTTTATCGTCGTATCGGCTATCATAATATTTTTTGGGCTTGCTACTATTGCGCCCGATTCCGCGCTTGTAGGCAGCGCAGGCAACGCCATCCGCTTGTTTAATACCCAGCTATTCGGCTATTTTGCATACATCTATCCGCTATTTTTGCTCGCCTTAGCATACGTAGCTTATAAGCATTTTCACGGTTTTGACTTTAGATTTTTTGAGTTTAGTATCGGCGCAATTTTGCTGTTTTTTACCATTTTGATGGTGCAGTCGAGTCTCTTTGGCGCTAGCGGCGGAGCAGTCGGTAGCTTCGCGGTGGACGGACTTAGGCGCATGATCGGAAGCGTCGGCGTGTGGATTTTTAATATTACGATTTTTGTGCTTTCGCTAGTGCTTATATTTGAAGATCGTTTTACCGACATCATCAAAAACTGCTTTATTGGCTCAAGAGATGAAAGCTCGCAGGATGAAATTGAGGATGATTTCGCTAGCGATGCGGATGCGGCGCAAAGAGGCGGGCTTGCAAGGCATTCGTCTGCGCAGGGCTTGAGAGGTGCGGAAAATTTTAACGCTTTGAATGACACTTTGAGCGCAGAGGACGATTCGGCGAAACAGAGTAATTTTATGGAGCAGGGCGCAAGCGAACGCGGTTTTGAAAGCGGGCAAAATTTTCAAAATTTAAACGATGCTCGCGAGCCTGAAAATGAGCAGAATTTCGGTGACGCGCAGGGTCTGCAGGCTTCCGCAGCGCGCGAGCTTAAAATGCCGCAAAAGGGAAAACCGAGCAGGCTAAAAAGGGTTGAGCGCCTAAGTGAGGTCGCCGAAAATAAAAGGCTTTTGGATCAGCTAGATAAGGGCAGGGTGGCTAAGCCCAAGGATTTTAAGCTGCCGCCGCTTGATTTTTTAAACCTGCCGCCGAAAAAGAAAAGTAGCATCGACGAGAGCGAGATCGATCGTAAAATTTACGACCTGCTCGATAAGCTGCGTAAATTTAAGATCGACGGCGACGTGGTGCGGACCTA
>CAUVFI010000063.1:0-5589 GCA_963551055.1 uncultured Campylobacter sp.
TGAGCTCGGCTTTGAGATAAATTTAAAGGAGTGAGATGCAAGAGCATTTAAAGCTGCTTAAAGACCTGACCGTCCTCATCGTAGAAGACGACGAGATCGCAAGGGAGCTGCTAATAGGCGGGCTAAAGCCGTATTGCCTAAGCGTCTGGGGCGCGGGCGACGGGCTAGAGGGGCTGGAGCGCTTTAAAAAGCTAGCTCCCGCCATCGTCATTACCGATATCCACATGCCCGCGATGAACGGCTTTGAGATAATGAAGGAGATGATGCGCATAAAGCCGGCGCAAAAATTTATCGTCTTTACCTCCTACGACACCGACGACAACCTCATCAAAAGCATCGAGCACGGCGCGGCGTCGTTTCTAAAAAAGCCCGTCGATATCGCCGCACTTTGCCGCCTGCTAGTGGCTCTAACCTACGAAAAGGACGAAAAACTCGTACGTCTGGGTCCGCAAACTAGCATAAATCTCGCTAAAGAAAAGATCTACAAAAACGGCGAGGAAATTTATCTCTCGTTTTTGCAAAACAAGCTCTTTTGGCTCTTTGCGTACAATCTAAACAAGCTCGTGAGCTACGAGATGATCGAGGAGTTCGTCTACGAGGGCGAGCTGCCTAGCAAGGGCGCGATACAAAACATCGTGCTGAGGCTAAAGCGGGAGCTGGGGGTTAAATTTAAAAATATTAGCGAGAGTGGATATATCCTGCTAAGCGACGATCAAATTTAACTTTGCGGCTTGCCTCGCGAGCGCTTTTTAATGAATTTTGTTTTTGCTCCTGCGGCAACCTATTTGGTTAGCCTTTGTCGCAAAAACTGCAACAACATTAAAAATCATCTCACGATACTTCGCCTTATTGTTTTATGTTCAAATTCGATGTTAAATTTTATTTCGCGGCTTGGCTTTTTCCGTCATACTTCGCTTTGCTTCCCTTGCGGTCGCAACTGCAAGCAGAAAGCAGACTCGCTCGGCTTCGATCACGGGCGAGCGAATCCGCTCCCTCGCCTCGTTTGCCGCCGCCTCGTCTGACGAAAAAATACTTCGCCTTATCGTTTTACATTCAAATTTGAAGTCAAATTTTTAAATTTCGGCTCAAATTTTGCTCGCCAAACCCGCGCTTTGAAAACATAAATTTAGTCGTTATCATGTCGCAGGGCTTAGCGATAAAATTTACTGGAAGCCCCGCGGCCAAATTTAACGCGGTGCATAAAACAAAGTTTGCTTTGGTGCGGCTAAATTTAATGCGACAAAACCTATTTCGCCAGCAGCTCCTTTACCGCGGCGGCCATTTCATCGACGGAGCCGAACGAAGAGGTGTTTAAGAGATACTTGCCGCTGACGACAAATGCCGGCACGCCTGAAATCACCGCGACTTCGTAGCCCGCGTCCCACTGCGCGAGCAGAGCCTGCGCCTTTTTGCTAGCCAGCGCCGCTTCATATTCGCTCATGCTCACGCCCGCGGCATCCAGCGCAGTTTTGATGAACCTTTGTTTATCACTGCCGCCGCCAAAATCGTCCTTTTTGTCGTGGATCGCTTTGTAAATCGCGAATTTCGCCTTTTTAAATTTCGACTCGTCGCTTAGTAGGCTCACATCGTCCTTTTTATCAAGCACGATAAGGGCTGCGAATATACCGCTCGCCGTCTGTCCGAACACACCCTTGGTCTTTAGATGCCACGGCAAAAACTCCGCCCCTTCGAGCTTTTTCATCAGCTGCGGCGTGACCGTCCTATCAAACGCATAGCAGTGCGGGCACTCGTAGTTAAAAATTTTAACGACGCTGTTTTTCGGCACGTTTAGCGGCTTTTGCAGCACCTGATAATTAACGCCCTCCTCTAGCGCGTTTGCGCCTACGCCAAGCAAGCAAACGGCGGCTAAAGCTTTAAAAATTTTAGCGATTTTCATAAAATTCCTTTGCGGTAAATTTTAAAGATTGTATAAAATAAAGGGTAAATTTGAAATAAAATCTAAGCAACGAGCTTCTTTTTTAATTCTTTAACCATTTCGAGTTTAAGTTCCTTGGTTGTATAATGCCTAAATTTTACATTTCAAAACAAGGAGTAGTTATGAAAAAGTCTATTTGTATCGCGATTTTGCTATGCGCCAGTTTGATGGCGAGTGAGTGCACCGCAATGTATGGAGACGGAAAAACGGAGCTAAAGCTTGCTACGGGAAGCCCGGGAGAGCTTGGGCTACTCGAAGTTTTATCTAATGAATTTAGCAAGGCAAACGACACCAAAATTTGCTGGATAAAAGCAGGAAGCGGTCAGACTCTCGAACTTTTGAAAAATAAAAAGATAGATATCGCTATGGTTCACGCTCCAAAGGCGGAAATAAGCGCCGTAAAAGAGGGCTGGGCTACGCAAAGGACACTGATCGGATCAAACGAGTTTTTTATCGTAGGGCCTAAAAGCGATCCCGCAAAGATAAAAACCGCCCAAAACGTAACAGAAGCCTATACCGATATAGCCAAATCCCAAAGCCTTTTTTACACCAGAGCGGACAACTCCGGAACTCATAAAAAAGAGCTTAGTATCTGGAAAATGGCAAATATCGTTCCGCAAGGCCAGTGGTATGAGGCAAATAAAGATTTTATGTTAGCGACTCTTTTAAAAGCCGATAAAAACGGAGCATATTTTATGAGCGATAGCAGTACTTGGGTCGTGGCGAAAAAAGATATAAAATCCAGCGAAATTCTATTTCGCGGCGATAAATATCTAATAAATACGTATTGCGCCCTAAGACAAAACGATAGCGATACTGCCGAAAGCAAGAAATCGAAAGATTTTATAGATTTCGTAGCTTCAAGCGCAGGGCAAGAGATAATTAAAAATTACGGTAAAGACAGATACGGCGAAGGGCTTTACAACGACGCTGCATACGCTCAGAAATATTTTATAAGCGAGTAGAATTTAAGTCTTAAAAGATTAAATTCGGCAAATTTGATAAGCCGAATTTCAACGACGCGATGGGTAAAATTTAAGCAAGCGGGTTAAATTTCAGACCGAATTTAACCCGCCGCAGTAAATTCTAAATTTACTGCGGCAATCCCAGCAAATTTAATCTCGCCGCGAAATTTTAATAATCAAAGATATTCGGATCGATCACCATCGCGCGGTAGGCTACGTCGTCTCTAGACGCAGACTCCACGTCCATTTCAAATTTGATGTCGTTTGTTTTCGGATCGATCTCGACGAGCACCATTTTGATCGTTTTATCGGGCTTTAGCAGATAGACGTTCGAGCTTGAGATGAAGTACGTGCTTTTATCCTTTTGCCACTCCACGACGCTAGTAACCGCGCTATAGAAGTCAAATCCGCGCTCCTTGCCAAACTCCCACGTCTGCTCGACGGTGCCCTTTTTCTCGTCGATCTTGTACTCGACCGCGCGAGAGTATTTTTGCTCTTTTAGCGCAGGCTGCTCCATGCCGCGGCCGTCGCCGTTGTCAAATACGCTGATGTGCTTGACTGGGCCCTTGTTATCGTAGCGCGGAGTGAGCCACGCGGTGTGCTGCGTCCACGACCAGTCGAAATCGCCCTCGCATTTTGAGTTTTCGCATTTGATTTTGTTGCCGTTTTTATCGACCGGAGTGAGCACTTTTTCTTTAAAGTCCGCGCTCCAGCCCTCAGGAGACGCTAGGATCCATTTTACCTTTTTGTCGCGGCCGATCTTAACTATGCCTTGGTGGCGAAGCGAGAGGATGATGCTGTCGTCGCTAGGATCGTGCGAGATCGAGTTTACGTGCGCCCAGTTGCGTCCCGTGCCGGTCGAGGTCACGTCGCCGAAAGGCAGATCGTCGCTGATTTTGATCTCTTTGGCGTCCATATCGATATTTAGGCACACGGCGCGAGCGTCAAGAGCCTTGATGAGGTTGCTGCGGTAGACGTTTTTGCCGAAAATTTCATTCAGATCCCACTCGTCCACGACCTTGCCGCTGCCGTCCACTTCGATGATGTGATCTCTGATCGTGTGCGAGAGCCTGCCGTCTGCGTGGTGGTAGTTGTATTTACCGACGCGAAGCAGTAAGTGATCGCCCTTAAGCGGCATCACCTCGTGGCTAAGGTCGATGTAGCCGCGCGGCAGCTCGCGGTTATACACCTCCTTGCCCATCATATCGTAGCGCATATATCGCTGCGCCATGCCCCAGCTCAGATCGCCGTTTGGCAGCTGATGAAAGCCCATCATCATGCCGCCGTCCATCACTCTGCGCTCGCTGCGGTCGTAAAATTTCTGATAGTCCAGATACCATCTGACCTCGCCCTGCGTATCGACGACGAAATTTTCGGTGAAGTCGTTCCAGCTAGCCGCACCCCCGTTTTTCCAATCAAGCGGCTTATAGACGCTCGTGATCGTGTTGTTGATGAGATAGAGCCTGTTTTTAAACGCAGGATCGACCTTTTTAACCTTCATCTTTTGCATGTGGCTAAATCTATAATCGCGGCTATACGTCACGATCGGCTGAGCGTAAATTTTATACTTTTCGACCTTCTTTTCGCCGTTAAAAACGTAGCTTACTTCGACCTCGTTTAGATAGTCGGGATACAGCCCCCAGATCGGCACGCCGTCGTGCGTCAGTAGCGCATGCTCGGAGACGTTATAGGTGATGTCGATGCCGCCATTAGGTTTACCTAGCACCCGCACGTGGATATCCTTGATGTCCTTGCCCGCCCTATCGATGACGGCCGTTAGAGGCGCCACGTCGTATGGGTTGATAAACACCGAGCCAAGCTCGCCCTGGGTTTTTACCTGATGCGCCAAAACGCCCGCACTCGCAGTCTGCGGCACCGCTATAAACGCGCCGCCTGCCAAGGCCGCAGCCAAAACGATAGAACCGAAAAAATTCTTACGCATATTCGCTCCTTTTGGGTAAATTTATCAAATTTTACTACTACCAAATCACATAATAATCATACTAGCTTTAAATCAAATTTAAAGTTAAATTTTAATACATCTACTTAAATTTTAGAACGCAAGCGAGACGGGTAACAGGCTAAAATTTGATATAATTAGCCCTGCTTTATCAAATTTAAGGATAGAAAATGCCATTCGTAAATATAAAAGTAGCCGCTCCAGAGCCTACAAAAGAGCAAAAAAAGCAAATCATCGCCGAGATTACGGACACGCTAGCACGCGTATTAGGCAAAGACCCAGCCGCAATACTCGTGATGATCGAAACGCTCGGTATGGACAGCATCGGTAAAAGCGGTCTAAGTCTTGAGGAGATCAAACAAAATAAAGAGAAAAAATGAGCGAATTTTTATAGGATTTGGAGCCAAAAATCACGCTCGCAGCGGACACTACTTGCGCCGCTAAGCGGTCTAAATTTACCGAACATACTGGCGGGCAGCAGTTTAAAAACCGCCGCCGCAATCCGCTCTAGCGGGCGAGTATCCGACCTCTCGCCCAAGATTAACGGCGGTCGGACGATCTGAAGGCTGTCAAAGCCAAGCTCACTCATGCGCCGCCCGATACGCCCTTTAGCGCGCAGATAAAAGCTTAGCAAGCCCTCGTTCGCGCCCGGAGATGACACAAGCACGAAGCACCGCACGCCCGCCGCTTTGCCCCACTTCGCCGCCGCATAGACGTAGTCCACATCC
>CAUVFI010000064.1:0-5580 GCA_963551055.1 uncultured Campylobacter sp.
ATCTGCTGCCCGATATTTGCGCGATCTTTCAGAGCCTAGACGGCGTAAGCGACGCGTTTGATAGGCTGATAAAAGATAAAATTTCATCCGCACAAAACGTGCTGAGCCTTGCAGCTTTAGAGCTTAAATCAAAATCGATCGAGCCAAAAATTTCAGGCTCGCTCGCGGGGCTTTTAAATTTCGAGCTTAAATTTAAAAATTTTATCGGCTCCAAGCTAAGCGCCGCAGAGCATACGCTAAGCGCTAAGGATGAGCTTTTGGCGCAAAAGGCGAAATTTTTTGAGATCACCAAAGACCTCGTTCAAATCCAAAAGGGCGGCAAAACGGTGAGCTTGGGCGAGCTTGCCGCGGGCGACGAGTTCGTCCTTTACTCGCAGCAGCTCAGCAAAAACGCGAAAATCATCTAAAGGAGGCAAAATGGATAGGGTTTTAAATTTTAGCGCAGGACCTAGCACCATCCCGCTGGGCGTGCTAAAGCAGGCGCAAGAGGAGCTGCTAAACTACGCGGGGCGCGGATTTTCGATAATGGAGATCTCGCACCGCACTAAAATTTTCGAGGAAGTTTTGCATAGCGCGATGAGCCGCGTGCGCGATCTCTACGGCTTTTCGGATGATTTTACGATTTTATTTTTGCAAGGCGGCGCGAGCCTGCAGTTCGCGCAGGTGCCGATGAACCTATACGCAGGCGGCGTCGCAGAATACGCCAACACTGGCAATTGGACGAGCAAGGCGATCAAGGAAGCGGGCGTGCTCGGCATAAAATACCGCGTGGTCGCAAGCAGCGAGGAGAGTAAATTCGACCGCATCCCGGAGGTTAAATTCTCTGACGGCGCGGACTACGGCTACATCTGCTCGAACAACACGATCTACGGCACGCAGTATCCGCAGCTGCCGCAGTGCGCCTGCCCGCTCGTAGTCGATAGCTCGAGCGATCTGTTTTCGCGCCCCGTGGATCTTAGCAGCGTGGGGATGTTTTACGGCGGCATTCAGAAAAACGGCGGCCCCGCGGGCGTTACGATGGTTGCAATCCGCAAGGATCTGCTGGACCGCGCAAACCCCAAAACGCCGATGATCCTGCGCTACAAGACGCAGGCGGACGCGGACTCGATGAGCAATACCCCAAACACTTTCGGAATTTACATGCTAAATTTAATGCTCGGCTGGATCAAGGACGAGATCGGCGGGCTTGCGGCGATGCACGAGCGCAACAAGCGCAAAGCGGCGCTACTCTACGGCGCGATCGATGCTAGCGGCGGCTTCTACCGCGGCCACGCGCAAAAAACCAGCCGCAGCCTAATGAACGTGAGCTTTAATATCGCAGACGCCGCGCTTGAGTCCGTTTTCGTCGCGCAGGCAGAGGCGGAGGGTATGATCGGGCTTAAAGGGCACCGCGTTTTAGGCGGCATCCGCGCCTCGATCTACAACGCGATAAGCCACGAAGACGTTGAAAAACTAGTCACTTTTATGAGCGAGTTTGCGCGCAAAAACGGCTAGCGGCGGCTAAATTTAGAGGGTTTGAACGCGGCTCGCGCTTATAGACGAGATTGTTTAGGATCCGCGCTTGCCTTGTCGCTGAGCTGGTATTTGCCATAGTCCTCGCTTTTATAGCCGGTATTTTACGGCAGAAATAGCTTTGATGCGGCTTGGATTTCGCTGCTAGAATTTTATTGAAGGCAAAATTTTATGATGTTAAATTTTGCATTGGATGAAGTCTGATGGCTTTGATTTTGCAGCGGCGAGCGGACTTGGCGCTGCTGGGATTTATTAGGTAGGATTTAATATTTAAAACGTTATTATCGGTATTTGAGGATGGAAGGCGGTTTATTTATGTAGGCGCAGGTTTAGCGTATCTGGCGTCTAAATTTAAGCTTAACCCTAAAAACGGGCAAAATTAAACGAAAGGATTTAAATGAGTTTTAAGAGATTTTTTGCAGTAGCGCTTGCGGTGGGCGCTTTCGCTTCGGTGAGCGCAGAGGCTAGCGCTACGGGGGATTTTTGTATCAAAAACGGCGGCGAGCTGATCGTCCGCAAAGACGGCAACGGCGTGGACTACACCGTTTGTAAGCTGCCTGACGGTACTATGATCGACGCTGAAGAATTTTATAAAACAGGCGGCGATTTGAGCAAATTTAAGAGCGTAAATCGATAGAATTTTATTGCTTGCGAGATTTTCGGCAGCGAAATTCCATAAAATTCTGCGTCAAAATTCCTCTTTAAAATTTAGATAAATTCTAACTAGCAAGCGTTAGTGCAAGTAAATTATTTGGGTACCTCATACAAAGTGAGGGCAGCAGAGTGATGGAAGAAATTCAATTATCCAAATGTCAACGATGTGTGGAGATTTTGCTCTAGCAAGGCGCTGAAAGCGGCGGCTACGCAAAGCAGAAATATTTTAAGCGATTTGACGCGACGTAGACAACCTGCTAGATTGCTCGATTACGACGCAGGTTTTTTGGATATGCGATAAGCGTTTGTGCCCATACTTGCTGAACTTAAATTTTAGCCGTTCGTGGACGTCGCTCGCTTCCTTTTTTTTAAAAGGCTCAAATTTTAGTCGCCTGTGAGCGCCCATTCGCTTCCTTTGCCCGCGTAAATTTAGCGCGTGAAAACCACGACCTCGCCGCGATCAAACGTGATCTGTCGCCCGGATAGATACAGCTCGAAGTACGGCTTCAAAAAGTCCTCCTGCGGCCTTTGCGCGTAGTTTGGATACTGCAAGTACGCAGGTAGCAGATAGTCGCAGTCGATCGAATAATACGCCTCGCCGAGCACCCATAGCTTCGTATCGAGCTTAGGCGAATCTATCATCCACTCCGTGATCGCCTCATAGACGGCGCACGCAAGTTCGTCTTTACTATGCGCAAAATCAAAACCTTTCTGCACTCGAGCGGATTTTATCTGCTCAAGCATCTCTAAAAGCTCGTCATCGCCGAGAAACTCGGCGAAAATTTTTAAATTTCGAACGTACGCTAAAGCTAAGCTCTTAAGCGCTTCGCCACCAAATTTCGGATCCTGCGGCGGGCAAAAATACCCGGGCGCCACGCCTTGATCGAACGCCTCTCGCGTTTGCTACGCCGTGACTGCATATATCGGCATTATGCGCGCTTGAAGCGCTTCGCCGTTTTGCAGCGGCGCAAACACCGCTCCCACGCCCGCGCCCTCGGGCATAAAGCACTGAAAAAGTCCGTAAAGCTTATCCTGCAGATCTATCTCTTTGCAATCTAAGCTTAAATCTAGCCCCGCAGCCTCGTTAATGCGACTAGCGTATTTGAAATTCGTCATTTTCGCCCTTTTAAATTTTGACCGTCAAAGCGTTTGGGTGGAATTTACCTAAATTTTACGCATTTTCCGAATTAAATTTACGCGCGATAAGACTTTTGTAGAATTTAAAATTTAGCGGTTCGGTTTGGATTCTATACCGCGACAAAGCGGCACGGCGATTAGCGGCGACGGGTTGTCGCGCGGGCGGTTAGCAGCGGCGGATGGGTATCGCTCGGCGGGCGGACGGCGTCTGACAGCGGCGCCTACGGCACGCGGCGACGGGCGATAGCCGATGATCGCGACCGCACGCTCGTGCAGCAGCTTGCTCGCAGAAGCGAGTTTTTCGCGCTCAGGCCGTTGTAAGGCGACGAACGGCGTATTGGATGACGGCGGCGCTTGTAGCGCCCGTGATGAATGCCGTGTTTTTCATAATTCATCCTTTGGTAGGAATTTTATTAAATTTAGCTCGCCCTTTTACCACTTGAATTAGTAGCACCCTTCCATCTACTGGCCGTATCGTCGAAGAGGCGCAAACGCATCGTGCAATGTAATTTTACAAGATCTTTTTATTTTGGCTAATTTTAGCTAAAATAAGCGAAATTTTAAAGGAAAGATATGCTGATTTCTTACTCGCTGCAAGATAACCGGAAATTCGCTAAAATGAGAACTAGAATTTCGCGCAGAATTTATAAAGGGGGCAAGTTCATCCGCGCCGTCTGCGCGACAGATTTGCTTTTCGCTTTTGCGTTTTCGGCTTGCCTTTTTATTTTTGAGGACGATTGGATAGAGTTTATACGTGAGTATTATGGCGATAAGTCCTGGATAAAGAGCTTAGGAGCTATCTTGCCTACTGCTTGCGCAGTTTTTTATATTTACGCTATTTGCGTTAGATCGTGGCTACTAAATTCCGCGATATATGATAAGAATAAAAATGTCACTTTCGGCGATTTTAGCATTGAAATTCCAGACGATTTAAAGGGGCAATTTATATTCGTAAGCGAGCGAGATACGCTCATTTATGATGCGGAATTTTGTGAGGTGGTAATGGAGCGCGATTTTTTGGTAATTTTGCTGGAAGGAAGTCTTTTTATCGCCGTACCAAACGAAGCGTTTAAAGAAATAAGCAAGGAGGAATTTGCTGCGAAATTAAACAAAACAATAAGCGAGGCAAAAAGCAAAATTTAAAAAGCTATGGGCAGATAGAACGGATATGATTGCGATCACAATGGAATCTTAACCATAATGAAATTTTATCCGTTGCTTGCAAATCTTTTGCTATTTTTGTTTTAAAAATTTTTGCTAAAGAATTTTATTTATGCTTACGAGTGCATAGTAAAAGTACCGCACTAAAATTTATTAAGCTCGGTGATGTCCTCTTGAGAGTACGCCTAAAATATTTTTATGCTCACGCTCCGCACCGCTGTGGCGGTGCGGTAATGAGCGACGATAGATAAGTTGTCGCACGTCGCCCGACGGCGGTACCTACGGCACGTGACGACGGGCGGTAGCCGATGATCGCGACCGCAGCGCTCGCAGCCTACTTGCTCGCAGAAGCGGATTTTTAACGCTCAGGCCGTCGCAAAATGGCGGGCGGTGTATTGGATGACGGCCGCCGCCGCGGTACTCGCGGGCCGGTCGCTTACAAAAGCGCTTTTCGCGTTCAGAGCGCGCATTAGCGGCGCAAAGTCGGAGGCATTATTCGATCCGTTGCGTGCGAAATGAAATTTTATCGTTTAAATTCTAGAGCAAGACCTGCGCCTGCGGCGGCAGATTTGCTTGTAGGGATGAAATTTATCGTTCAAATTTAGTAAAAGATAAAATTCCAAATCGCGCGGGAGTTTAATGATTTGATTTTGCTTCGCCGCACAGCGGTCTGTGCGGCTTGTTTTAAATTTTACTTTATCCCCGCAAATGCAGCTTTTGCGTTCGCTAGGTCCTTCTCGTCGGGATGCTTCGCAGCCTCCGCCCAGCGCGCAAGCCGCTCGGGGGTCATAGGATGAGGCGAGTTGCCGCTAGAGGCCATTTTGCGCATCGTCTCAAGCAGCTTCGGATCGATCGCGCCTTGGCAGGAGAACTCCGCTACGATCTCATTACCGTTCTCTTTGAGTCCCTTTTCGAAAGCATCTAAGCATTTGCGCGCATGCTCGCCGTCGGGCTCCGCGCCCAGAGTCATGAAAACGCCTAGCTTTTTGCCCTGAAATTTACGCAAAAATCGCATAAATTTCGCCTCGGCTTCGCCCTTATCGACATAAAAGCCCAATGCTATGAAGTCGTAGTCATCGACCTCGCCTTCAAAGTCGCGGAAATTTAAGCTTTCGC
>CAUVFI010000065.1:0-5574 GCA_963551055.1 uncultured Campylobacter sp.
TAAGCAGCAGCAAAAATCCGATGAAGCTTAGGGCGTTGCCGAAGGAGCCGCCGATATGATCGCCGAGCCACGTCAGTACGAGCGCGCCGCCTAGACGTAGGCCTATTTGCAGCACCACGCTCGCGATAAAATCCGCTACGCGCCGAAGCCCGCTGCGCGTATCGCCGAGCTCGCTGCTGCGGCTTTGGTTCCACAGTCCGCTTACGCGGTAGTCCTTGTAGCGGGCGCGGAGAATATCGCCGTTTTGCAGCTCAAAGCTCTGCGAAGCGTCCTTCGCCTTGGCGGGTGCCGCGGCTTCGGCGGAGCGGGCGGAATTTATAGAATTTGCTGCGTTGGCAGAATTTACAGAGCTTGTGGAATTTGCCAATTTCGCAAAATTCTTAACGCTCGTGCAATTCTCGCCGTCTGCAAGCTCCGTTAAATTTTGATCCGAACGTAGCGCGCCGGAAACGATCTGCAGCTTGCTATCGCCCGATAAATATATTCCGTCCAGCGCGAAGCCGAAATAATAAACGTCGTCGCTTTGCAGCACGCGCACGCCGCTAGCGTAATCCTCTGCTTCGCCGCTTCGCTTGGGCTCTTTGGAGTGCGGAAGCGCTGCGAATATGCGTCCAAACTTCGCAGCGCGCCAGTCTCTGCGCATAAACTTGAAGCTGCAATATGCAAAAGGCGCGAGGACGGGCAGGGCTATCGCCACCGCAGGATCGCTCTTTTCAAAAATAAAGATTATGCAGTAGATGCTCATCGCGGCTAGCGCTACGCCGAAGGCTACGAATATCGCGGCGAGTGCCGTGCTGCCGGCGTCCCTCCAGCGCTGCGCGCCTAGGCTAAGATTAACGAAATCTAGCGGAGAGAAGGCGGAGTTTGCCTGGGCGCCGCGCTCCTCGCGGGTAGAATTTAAAAATAGGGAGCTGCTAAAGTCTTTACGGATCAAACCCAAAGCGGCGGAGTTTATGCCGCTGCGATCTTTGTCCGATAAATCAGATGCTGTAGAATTTTGGCGTGCACTTGCCGCCGTATCACTATGTGCGTCGCGGTTTGAATTTGCGGCGGTGGAATTTCCGCTACTTAAAACTTCGCAGTTAGGGCGCGGCACGTAATTTTCGCCGCTTAAATCCTCGCGGCAGGAATTTAAGCCCCTCGAAGCCTCATCGCCGAAATTTGAGCCCAAAGCTTTACCTTCATAGATTACCGCCAGCTCGTCGCCCTCGCGTATCGGCAGATAAAGTCCGTCGCGCTTTAAGTCCAAATTCCCCGCAAAGTGCAAGCCCTCCAACATAAAGCTAAATTTCGCTATGTCTGCAGCTGCAGGCTCAAGCTTCAAATCCCTAGCCGTGCCGCGAGCAAGCTTGATCTGCCGCGGCGAAAGAAATTTAGCAAATCCCATTCGCGCCTTTCAGATCCTGCAAAATTTCGCTCCCTTTATTTCGCGGCGGATTTTTTGCGGATCTGGATATTAATGAGCTCCACCATAAGCGAAAACGCCATCGAGAAGTAGATGTAGCCCTTAGGTATGTGAAAGCCCAGCCCGTCGGCGATCAGCGAGACGCCCACCAAAATCAAAAACGCAAGCGCTAAAATTTTGATCGTCGGGTTTGCGTCCACGAAGCGCGCGATCGCGCCGCTAGCGAGCATCATCACGCCTACGGCGATGACGACTGCGAGGATCATCACGGGCAGGTGCTGCGCCATGCCCACGGCGGTGATGACGCTGTCGAGCGAAAAGATGATGTCCAAAACTGCGATCTGCACGAGAGTGCCGCCGAAGCTTGCCTTGCCGCCGCTAGCGCTATGTTCGTGCGCCTCGCCGGTGGCGCTGGAGTGGATCTCGAGCGTGGATTTGACGAGTAGAAACAATCCACCGCCGATCAGCACGAGATCGCGTCCGCTAAAATCGCGCGCAAGCACGCTAAATAGCGGCTTGGTTAGCCCCATGATCCAGCTTAGGCTAAGAAGCAGCAGTATGCGCGTGACCATCGCAAGCGCAAGCCCGATTATACGGGCGCGTCCGCGCTGCGCCTCGGGCAGGCGGCCGCACAAAATCGCGATAAAGATGATATTGTCGATGCCAAGCACGATCTCAAGTCCCGTGAGCGTCGCCAGGCTGATCCATGCCTCGGGTGAGGCGATCCATTCAAACATCGGTTTCCTTTGGGTAAAAATTTAAGCCGTGATAATAGCGAAAGTTTGGTTAAAATTTCTAAATTTTACCGCCTTTGCGCGCGAAACAGCGCGGGGAATTTCGCGCTTGATTTCGCACGAAATTCCAAGCCTCGAATTTTAAAATTTTGAGTTTTGATACGGCGCAAATATGGGCTAAATTTAGCATAGATCGGAATTTTAATTTATTTAGTGCGGCGTAGCGCGCGTTCATATTCATGCTGCACAAAATTTCACTTTCTAAACTGCTGCGGAGTGAATGCGCGGATAAATTTACGAGCTAAATTTTAAATTTACGGCGCGGGTTTGCTTTAATCAAAATTTTTACTTCTTTAGTCGCAATAAGCGCACTCGCTTTGAAATACGCCCTACTATCCTATTTCCGCTATTTTGTCTTGCAATTTTTCTGATGGGCCTTAAGCTTTTTCATCGCCCAGTCATAATGGCTCGAAGCGGCGCTTACGAAGTATGATCCAAGCGTGCTGCCCCCGACCCATTTATATACATCTTTTGAAAACAGCTCTTCGTTTGTAAATGTTTCGGCTAACTCTAAAATATCTTTATGCGATTTATGAAGCATCTTAGTCGCTTCTTCAAGTGAGGTTTTTTGGTGCTTCTTCCAAAGTTCCAAATTCATATCTCCATAAGTTTTCCAGTTATACGGTTCGGGCAAAAACGGTTTTTCTTCTCCCTTTCGATTGGAATTTACCCAATTCAAAACAAGCCTATGCCATTCGTAGAGGTGGATTAAAATATCTTTCAAATTTTTATCTCTTCTCCAATGAGCCTCCTTTTTCTTCTCGTCCTTTGAGAAATCAAACGGCGTATTTAGCTCCTCCTCGCTCATCTTCGAAATGAGTAAATTTAACTTCTCATAGTTTTGCTCGGCGGCAGTCATTAAATCATTTTTTGTAGTCGGTCTTGGCATAGCATTTTACTCCTTTCATTTTTTTAGGTGTTGGAAAAACTCTATCTTCATTTGCGCTTCCACAAAATTCATTATTCTCTGCCATAAGCATAGCACAACATAGACAATATTTAAGATAATCCCCCTCCAAGATATTTGACGCCATTTATCAAGCAAACTTAACTTTTAGACGCGGATTTCTAAATTCTTTTCAGTAAATAAATTCAGCGACTGGCGGCGCAATGCGGATGAGTTAAATTCTGTGCCGAATGCACGCAGAGGGTGCGAGGCCGAAATTTAAGTGAGCGCGTCCTAAACAGCGCGAAACAAATCGCAGCAAAAGAAATTTCATTAATCAAACAGCGAGGGTTGCAGCGATTTGATCTTGTAGCTCGCGCGGTGAAAAGGCGTGAGCCCGTACCGCTCGATCGCCGCGATGTGCGCGCGTGAGCCGTAGCCTTTGTTTTGCGCGAAGCCATATTGCGGGTAGCGCTGCGCGAGCTCATGCATCGTGCGGTCGCGCGTGACCTTGGCGAGGATGCTCGCCGCGCTTACTTCGGCGATTTGCGCGTCGGCTTTTACGAGCGTCTGAAGTCCGCGTACGCCGAAGTTTGCGTTGCCGTCGTAGATGATCTGTCCGCTAAAACCCGCAAAATACGCGAGAATTTGTTCAAGCGCCGATCTTAGACAGGAACTTAGACCCGCTTCATCGACCTGTGCGCTTGAAATTTCGACGATTTTGTAGCGCGAGTTTTCGATGATCTGGGCGTAAAGCTCCTCGCGGCGCTTCTCGCTTAGCTTTTTGCTATCGGCAAGTCCCGCGATCTCGCGCTGCAGCACGCAGCCCGCGACGCAAAGCGGTCCCGCAAGACAGCCGCGCCCCGCCTCGTCGATGCCGCAAATCTGCCCGCTCACTGCGCGTCCTTTCGCACGACGGGCGCAGCCCCGCTTAGTAGGTCGTGCAAATTCAGCCTGTCTTTGCGAAAGAAGCAGATCAAAAGCCCGATGACGCTAAAGCCCGCAAGCACGAAGCAAGCAAAGCGAGCTAAGGCTCTAAAGAAGCTTACTTTGCGTCCGCTGCGAACGTCGATGAGATAAAGCCCTGCTAGCTTGTAACCGGGCGTCTGGGCGCTGCGGGCGTAAAATGCCGCGCAAATCGCGCCGTAAGCAAGCCAGATAAGCGCGATCGCGGTCTGGTTGCGCCACAGAGCCTCTTTCGAGCCCAATACGAGATAGGTAACGCCGTAGAATAGGGGCATCGCGATGATGAAAAGATCGACGATGAAGGCTTTCACGCGCAGAAAAATCGGTGAAATTTTAGCTTTTTGTTTTGCCATTTTGATCCGTTTTAGATTAAATTTTAAAATTTCGGCGCACTAAATTTAGAGCCGAGAGGATAAAATTTAATCTCGTTGCGGTTTGTTAGCAGCAAATCGGCACCTAGTTTCCGCGACTGCCGGGCTTGATCGCCTTGCTTCCTGCGGCACAAAGCGGGCAGGTATCGGGCTCGTAAATTTCAAACTCGAAATTGCCTAGCGCAAAAAACGGCTTATCTGCAGGCAGCTTGGCACCGCCCTTTGCACTGCTGCCCGCTAAATTTGCGACCTTGCAAAATCCGCGATTGGCAAGCGCGGCAAAGCCCACGACCTCGCCGCTGAGGTTTTCGATGAGCCTTGCACTCTCAAGAGCAGAGCCGCCCGTCGTGATGATGTCTTCGCAGACGATAAATCTCTCGCCCTTATGCACTTCAAAGCCGCGGCGCAGGCTCATTACGCGATCTACGCGCTCGGTAAAGATGAAGCGTTTTTTTGCCGCGCGAGCTAGCTCGTAGCCCGCTAAAATTCCGCCCAGCGCGGGCGAGCAGACGCTATCAAACTCCACGCCCGCTTTTTCGATGATAGCGGCGAGCTCGTCTGCGAGCTGCCCCGCGAGCTGCGGATCTTCAAGTACTTTGGCACTTTGCAGATAGAATTCCGAGTGGTTGCCGCTTGAAAGCAGAAAATGCCCTCGCAAATATGCGCCGCAGTCGCGATAGATTTTTTCTATATTCACAGCTCAGACCTTCAAAAGCTCGGCTTCTTTGGCCTTAACTGCGTCGTCGATTTTACTTGAGTAAGAGTCGGTGATCTTTTGTACCTCGTCGTAGCCTTTTTTGGCGTCGTCTTCGGAGATCGCTTTGTCTTTTTCAAGCTTTTTGATCTCGTCGTTGGCGTCTTTGCGGACGTTGCGAATGCCGATTTTGGCCTTCTCGCCCATCGCTTTGGCCTTTTTTGCGTTTTCTTGGCGTTGCTCGACCGTCATCGGCGGGAAAAACAGCTTCACGCTCTCGCCGTCATTATTCGGATTGACGCCGATATTTGCCGCTGCGATCGCGCTTTCGATCGCCTTTAGCATCGGTTTCTCCCACGGCGTGATCGAAATCGTTACCGCATCGGTCGAAAGGACGGTCGCGACCTGATTTAGCGGAGTTTGCGAGCCGTAATAATCCACGAAAATATGATCCAGGA
>CAUVFI010000066.1:0-5563 GCA_963551055.1 uncultured Campylobacter sp.
GCTTGCGATTAAAATCGGGTTCGCTCCCCCTACGCAAATTTAAGGAAGAGTAAAAAATGCTTAATAAACTAAAATTTATCCCCCTAATCCTAATATCATTGTTCACCCTTTCTTTTGCCGTCCGAATTCCCCTTTCGTCTAGTTCTTACGATTATCGTTTTAAAATTTCTACCGCTGGTGATATGTGGCTTTATAATGGTGTAGTTGATGGTATAGTCGAGCATTGTCAATATACTCAGATTGAAAATAATGCTTATGCACAGCCTAATTTTAATGAATCGTTTAAAAAAGACTCCTTTTATGCCCAATCGGATCCAGCTTCTAAATCTCCTAATGGTTATTTCGATGATCCTGCTACTATTTATAAATTTTTAGGTTCTGAAACTTATGAGGGTAGTGTATCCTTTAAACACGAAACCTATTCGTGGGCTAAAAAGCCTAATTCTATTCAAAAGATTTGCGTTCAATGTAATACCAAAGTTGGTGAGTATTTTGACTCTACTACTGGTCTTTGTGTTAATAAATGTGAGGATATTACTAACCGATCTGATCGTTTGAATTGTATGTGTAAGCGTGCGGGAAAGATTGGTTTTAGCGGTCATTTTTCTTCCTCGTTTATTGGCGGTGATGGTTCTGAGGTTTGTTGGTATACTTGTACTTCAACTAAAGATGATCCGGAAGCTAGACCTAATGGCGATGGCACGAAATTTAACGTTAGCTATGATATCAAGGATACCTATCCAAATGCTAATGGCTTTTGTTTTGCCGATGATATTTATGCTCCTAATGCTATGCCTGGTCCAAATCCTAAACCTGATGACCCGGGCAATAACAATGGCACAAAACCAGGCGGCGATACTCCTAAACCTGATAAACCTGATAAGCCCGATACCAATAACACAAAGCCCGATAAACCTAATCCTGGTGGTGGAGGACATCCGGGCGGTGGTAGCAATCCGGGTAATAATAATGGCACGAAGCCTGGTAATAATAATGGCACTAAGCCGGGCAATGATGGCGACAAAGATAATCCAAAAATGGACTTTAGTGGCTACGATAAATTAACAAAGACTGTAAGCGACGGAGTAAAAAAGATTACTGATATGTATGGCGACGCTAAAAATCAGTTACAGGGGGCTTATGACAAAATTAAAAACGGCTCTTTGAGTGATTTCAAGCCGGGTGGTGTCGTTCAGAGTTGCCCTATAAATAAAGAATTTACTATAAAAACAGGTCTTACTAAAAAAATATCTATTGATATTTGTGCTGTTGTTAAGGACGCCCGCCCTGTTTTGTATTTTATATTTTATGCTTTGTTTCTTACTATATTCTCTGTAGCCTTGTTTAAAATCGTTTTAAGGTTAATATAATGCCTATTTTAGCTATTCTTGGTTTTTTCGGTTCTTTCGTTAAAAAATGGGCTGCTGCTGCCGTTCGTTTCGGGACTATGCTTACTATTTCTGTTTTTGTTCTTGGGTTTATGGTAGCTTTTTATATGGGTTTGATCGGTTTGGTTTATTTTGCTTTGAGCCAAGTAAATTCACTTTTAAATTATATAAATTCTTATTCTGGTAATTCTGATGAGCTTGTTACTCTATTTTTTAATATTTTAAAAGCACTTGGGATTTTGGACGCTTTTAAAGACGCTTGGACTATTTTTAAACCTATGTTTTTTACTTGTATTTCTTTAGCCGGGTTGAAAATTTTCATAAAAGGGCTTGAGAGCTTCCGTAAAACCTTGCTTTACCTCTTTATCTCTAGGATTGATTAAAATGGCTATTTCATATCTTACCGGCATACCGAAAAGCGGAAAGACTTATTTAGCCGTTTATGAAATTTATAAGAATTTTATTGAAGTTCCTAAGCCCTCTTTTTTCGATAAATTTATTAAAAAGCCTAAGAAAGCCGATAAATATACTATTTGCTGGACGAATATAAATGAATTCGACTATTCCAAAAGCGAAAAAATCAAGCCTTTAGATATTAACGATTTTAAATATAATCTTAGCTTGCTTTATGATCTTTATATGGGTGGCGCTAACGATACTGAATTAAATGAAAAGGCTTCGGATTTTAAGCTTAATCACTGCTTGATCGTTATCGATGAGGCACATAATTTTTTTACTAAAAAGAGTGATGAAATTTTAACCTGGTGGCTTACCTATCACGCGCATTTGTTTCAAGATATTTGGCTTATATCGCAAGATTTAAGCCTAATTGATACGGGTTACAAGGCTGTAGCCGAGTATTTTTATAGAGCCGTAGAACCTGCGCGTCGCCTTATTACTAGCCGTCTTAGGTATCAGCAGTTTATCAGCTACCGAATGAATCAAAATGATATGATTAAGGGTGGTGGTTTTACTTTACCTGCTCTTAATGAGGTCTTTGATCTTTACATTGCGGGTTCTAAGGAAAAAGGCTCGTCCATCGTAGTTAAATTTTTTGGTTTAGCTTTAGTGCTCTGTGTCTTTTGTTTCTTGGCGTTCTACCGCTTTTATTCGCTTTTCAAGCCTGCTGATGAGCCTGCTCCCGCCCCCGATACCCAATTCAATCAACCTGTCGAAACCGCAAGCGGTAACAGCACTAAAGCCTTATTCAACGCTTCCGTTCCAAATCCTAATGAGCCTCCCATAGGCTATATATATCAAATTCATTGTTTTTATGATCGCTGTTCCATTCAAAATGGCACTTACGATCATTTCGATCAGAGATACTTAAATTTCATCTTTTTGCGTTCCCCGCCTAAATTTAACGTACGCTCGTTCAAGGGTAAAGGTATTACGTATTTTTTCGTCGGCTTCGATAAGCCCGTTTTTGATAACTTAAAAAAGGAAGAGTTAAATGAAAAAGGTTCTTTTTCTGGTGCTATTTATTCTAAGTAGCGCTTTGTCTGAAGAGATCAAGCTAAATTTACTTGATTTCGCCAACGTTGCTAGCCATAATTCGAAAATCGATATCCTAATCAGCGATGAGATAGATCCGAATAGCTTTTATTTCTACACGTCCAAGAATTCAGATGTAACGATAAAGCATTTTCGCAAAGCCATAGAAAGCAAAGGCTTAAAGCTCATTTTAACGGACGGCTTTTATTACGTTTTTAAGAAGAATAAGGACTATGGCGATGCTAATGGCAGCATTAGCGCCGAGCGCAGGCTAAGATATCTCACTCTTGCTAATAACTCCTATGACGACGCCGATAAGATAGTAAGCAAGATGACCGATCAAAACTCAAGCTATATCCGCTCTACAAACTCCGTCGTATTCAAAGCAAACGACGATGAATATAGCGATATAATAGATTTTGTGCAAAGAAGCGATAAAAAGCTTGAACAGGTAAATTTCAAGCTTACTATACTTGAAACCAATACCAATGATTACAAAGATATAGGCTCGCACCTAAATTCTTTAGGCGACGTCGTGACCCGCTCCGATTTAAACTACTTTATAAATCTTATTACTATGCCTTATAGCGCTGAAACGAATGTCGTAACTACAAAGAAACGGGGCTTTTACGGAGTTCTTAGCCTTTTGCAGCAAAACGGCGTAACGACTATTAAACAAAGCCCGTTTCTGGTCGCAAAGAGCGGCGCCGAGGTATATTTCTCATCTGTAGAAAACGTGCCATACCTAACCAACACCAGCACCTATACGCAAAACGGCACCGCCACTCAAAACAGCTACGAGTATAAAGACGTTGGCCTAAAGATTAAAATTCGCCCGGTTGTGCTTCAAAACTCTAACGTTGATTTTAGCCTTGATCTAATCGTTGAGGACTTGCTCGATTCTCAAAACACCCTCACGCCGCGCACGAGTAAAAAGGAGCTTAAGTCCAATTACAGCCTAAAACGTGGTGAGCTTTTAGTTTTGAGCGGCATCAACAAAGACGTTGCCTATTCAAAACGCAACGGCGTGCCGCTACTCAAAGACATACCTATTTTAAAGTATCTTTTCTCTATCGAGCAGAATTATAAAAGCACTAGCGTTATAACCCTTACGATAGAGGTAAATTAAGATG
Organism: uncultured Campylobacter sp.; assembly: GCA_963551055.1. Taxonomy (GTDB): domain Bacteria; phylum Campylobacterota; class Campylobacteria; order Campylobacterales; family Campylobacteraceae; genus Campylobacter_B. Next base: position 4,016 of record CAUVFI010000066.1, read on the forward strand.
AGTATGAGAGCATACGGCGTTTTATGCAAGGGACAACCGAAGAGCAAAAGCGAGCTAAGCGTCAGCGCAGCGAGCTTTTGCTCTCTCCCTTGTCAATTTAATAAAAATCTGTCAGATTTAAACGAAGCTTAAAGATGTTTGGATTAAATGAGGCTGATTTTGCAGCTGTAAAACTCAAAATTGATAGACAACGAAAGTTTTTGCAGGACTATAAATTTATAAATTCTTTCGGCGAAGAAAAAAGCCTGCTTTCGGTCTCAAAGTCTGCAAATTTTTCAAGCACCTATTACGCCGAAGTAGCTAATAGGACAAATACTATACATATGCTTTCAGTCAAGCACGAATTGGTGCCCGTGTTTCTTACTATCACGCTTAACGGCTGCTTTCGTAAGGCGCTAGTGGGAAATTTTGCTACTTTTACTACTAAGGATATTAGATCGCTTCCTATCGAGCAGAAACAAAAGCTTAATGAGGGTGTGCCTTTTTCGATAAAGGATTTAGCCAACGTGCTAAATTATAATTTTCATAAATTTACGAAGCGCTTTAGGTTTGCTTACAAAGGCGAGGTATTTCAGTATATACGCACCTTTGAGCCGCATAAGAAGGACGGCGTGCCGCATATTCACGCTTTGATATATGCCCCGAAGCATACTATCCCTTATTTATTGAAAATTTATAAAGACGTATTCTATGCCCCACAAAACCTAAGAAATGAGCGTTTAACTGCGGCTCAGATAGCAAACGGCGAGATCAACGGCTTTCAGACTTCGATTAATAACGCCACGGGCTACGTGATGAAATATATCACTAAGACTTTTATAAATTTTAACGAAACTGACGATATTAACGAGGTTCAAGCGTGGTTTATAAAGCATAAGATACGCAGGTTTTTATCCTCGCAAAACCCAATCCCGCTTTGGGTTTACCGAAAGATAAATTTTATTAAAAGTCTGCGTGATCTCGGCAACCTCAATATTCTAAAAGACTTCAACGATACCTTGATAGAATGGGATTATAAGAGCCAAAGTATCTTTATGAGTATTCCTTATACTTCAGAGGAGCTAATTTATGAGGACGGACACTTGCTTTATTACGTCTGTGGTAGGCTCATGCACGAATATGTTAAAAATATCAATCCGGCTCAAAACATCGGTAAAATCCAGTCTCACGAGTTAAAATCTATTCAAAGTTTCTATAATAGCGGTATTAAGCCAGTTTATTACAACCCATATAAGATATTTCGCACCGCTTGGAAAGATATGAGCGATGAAAGACTTAAGCTTTACTGGCGCGATAATTGCAACGAAATGACCGATGACATTCTAAGTGTTCAAGATTATGCCATGCTTGAGAATGAGATGATTGATCGCGGGTTTCTACAACGCTATAAAAATCATATCAGATATTTTACGCAGTACGCTTTAGAGGATATTAGAGAGTTGGAATTCAAATATTCTAACAATGGCGTTATGCCGTATCCGTTTTGAAAGGATGAAATTTGTATCTAGCGACTATCTTTTCAGGTATTGGCGTAGCGGAGATGGCGCA
>CAUVFI010000067.1:0-5454 GCA_963551055.1 uncultured Campylobacter sp.
TTAAAGACAGCATCGAGATCGCCCATGCTGCGGGCGTCGCGGCGGTGGTGCAGCCGGGCGGCAGCATCCGCGATGATGAGGTGATCGCAAGCGCCGACGAGTTTGGCATGGCGATGTATTTTACGGGAGTGCGCCACTTTTTGCACTAAATTTTGCTCGCCTGCGGTGGAGGCGGATTTCGTTGCTCACTACGTAGCTTTTTATGCCGTTGCAAATTTTAAAAACCGCGCCGGAGCGGATCTCGTAGCGCTAGCTTCATTGCGCGCAGCGTGGGTCTAATGCACGGTGCTTTGTTGCGCGCCAACGCGGAGCGGACCCAGCTGCCTCCGCTACACAGCCGTGTGCGATGTAAATTTGACTGCGCTTCGATACGCGGCGAGCCTGATGCGAATCGGACTACTTGCGTTTTGCCATATGGCTATGCGGCGCGGATCTGGCTATGCGACATACCGCTTCGTATCGGTGCGGCGCAGTTTAAATTTAATCATTCGCCGCTCTTGAATGGTCGCGAAATTTTATCTAGCGGCCGTAACGCGAAAATTTTAAATTTAATCGCGCGCGCAGCGGATGGGTTCGCGCCTCGCCGTCACACAACGGCGCAAATTTTATCTCACGGCGCGAAAATTTCATGGCGCCTATTTTGCGTTGAAATTTCGGCGCCGTTTCGCAGCAGATACGGAGCGGAGTATAAATTTTTAAGGCGGCGCCTCGTCGCGATCGGCGCGCTCGTAGATAAATTTTAATCGCGCGGCAAGCGGATGGACGCCGTGCCGCAACCGAGGCTGCACGTAAAAATTTTAGCCGCGCGGTGGATAAGTGCCGTGCCGCGTTTGAAGCGGCGCGTGATAAAATTTTATATACGGCAAAGCAGCGGGCGCAGCGCAAAGCTTCCGTCCCGCGAGCAGTCCGTGCCCTCGCAAAACGGCGCGCGGTAGAATTCGGCCGCGTCGTAAAGCTCGCAAAGGCGCTAAATCAGGCTCAAATCACGGTTGCGCGGCGGCAAAATTTTAATTATCGCGACGGTAGCAAAATCTAGCTGCGAGGCGCGATAATAAAATTTCGCGCCGCAATAGGCGTATCAAAATCTCTAAAACCCCCACGTAAGCTGCGACGAATGGATAAATTTCACGCGAGCCGTAGCGCAGGCGAATGGACGGCGCAAGGGTCTCGCTCGTAAAAGGGATAAATTTCATCGTAGCGTGAGGGCGATGAAATTCCAACCCTTCAGCGGTAGCAAAATTTTAATTCTTGCCGCGGCGATCAAATCCAACCGCTTGCCGCGCTAGCGAAATCCGCCCCCTGCTGAAGCAGTAAAATTTTAATCTTGGCGGCGGCGGTAAAATTTCAGCCCTCGTTATAGCATAGAATTTTAACCGCTTGCGAGGAGGTAAAATTCCGATGCTGCAGCGTGCCGCAAGGATAAGATAAAATTTTGATCTTGCGCCGCCGCGGTAAGATAAAATTTTTGATCCCGCCTCACCGCCGCGATAAAATTCTAATTCTGCGGCGACGGCGAGCCAAAAGCCCCGATCCTGCGGCGATAAAATTTGGGTAGCGATCCGCTGTAAGCGATAAAATTTCTCTCTTTCACTCTCGCTTCATTTAGAGATTGTAAAATTGCGCAAAATTTAAAACGAAAGGATCAAAATGAAAATTTTCAAAGCCTTAATCTGCCTTTTTGCCTTGGTTGCGGGCTATTTAGTCGTGCTAAATGCCGCAGACGACGGCAGCGCGGCGGACGCAAATTTTAAAGTTAAAGGGGGCGGCATGAACGCAAACGTGAAAGAAATTTATTTGGCAGGCGGCTGCTTTTGGGGGATGGAGGCGTATTACAAGCAGCTTGACGGTATAGTCGCGACGCAGGTGGGCTACGCCAACGGCAAGAGCGATCAGGCAAGCTACGAAGGGCTACATAGCAGCGACCACGCCGAGACGCTACACTTAAAATACGACGCCAACGTCATCAGCGAGCCTGAAATTTTGGCGCATTATTTCCGCATTATCGATCCGTTCTCGATCGACAAGCAGGGGGGCGACCGCGGTCGCCAGTATCGCACGGGCATCTACTACACCGACGAGGCGAGCGGCGAGCTCGCACGCTTTTTCATAGCGGCGCAGCAGGCGAAATTTAGAGAAAAGATCGCCGTCGAAGTGGCGCCGCTAAGGAATTTCGTTCGCGCAGAGGAGTATCATCAGGACTATCTCGGCAAAAACCCCGGCGGATACTGCCACATCGATCTGCGCCTTGCTAAAAAGCCGCTTGAGGACGATGAGAAATTTAAAGTGCAAAGCAAGGAGGAGCTGAAGAAAAATTTAACCGAACTTCAGTATCAAGTCACGCAGGAAAAGGCGACCGAGCGGCCGTTTTCGAGCGAATACGACAAGAATTATAAAAAGGGCATCTACATCGACATCGTGTCGAAAAAGCCGCTTTTTTCATCCACCGATAAATTTGACGCAGGCTGCGGCTGGCCGAGCTTTTCAAAGCCGATAACGACCGATGCGATCGCGTACGCGCAAGATGACAGCCACGGCATGCAGCGCGTCGAGGTCTCAAGCCGCGTAGGAGGCAGCCATTTGGGGCACGTCTTTGAGGACGGGCCGAGAGAGAAGGGCGGTATGAGATACTGCATCAACGGCGCGAGTTTGAAATTTATCCCGCTTGAGGAGATGGATGCGCTAGGCTACGGGGATTATAAAATTTACGTAGAATAAGCGCCGCTTTCTGGGCTAGCCTGCTTACCGGGCGGCTGCGGGTTTGGCTTGCGGCTGGGCGGTTTAGTGGCTTGACTGCCGATCGGTTGGCGGTATATTGGTTTGGCGGTCAGTCGTTTTGTAACTCGGGCGCGCGCTCCTCTAGTCTGCGACTACTGCTTTTGGCGGTCGGTCGGTTTTATACGGCTCCGCTATCGATAAATTCGGGGCTAGTCGGTTGATTTTACAATCATATCATAGCTAGCTTACGGGCATTTCATCGATCGATTTGACGGCTATACGAGATCGATTTTCAATCGGTCGGTTGTTTGACGACTAGTCGGTTGCCGATCGGTTTGGTCGGCGGCTAGTTTAGTTCGCGGTCGAGCGGAAGCTTGACGATCGGCGGACGGCTTGGCGGTTTGATGATTTATCGGCGGATAAATTGGTTTGGCAGCCACAGATGGAATTTTAAAATTCCAAATACGATAAAAATTTAGCGGTAGTGGAATTTTAAAAATTTATCGATACGGAATTTCATGCGGCGCGAGCCGCTAAATAAAAATGCGCGGACGCAGTCCGCCCCGCTAGCGTCGTCGGAGGTTGGGTGGGGTTTGGGGCGGGAAGGGGAGCGACCTCGTAATTGGGACCCCCTTCCCGCCCCAAGAAACAGAAAATACGGCATAAATTTCACAAGCCGTGGATTCGGCGATAAAATTTTGAAATTTTATCTCTTAAAATATAATAAGTGTAGCATGCTTAGTAAGAGATGCGGCGTAAAATTTGAAATTCTGCAACGAAAACGGCGTCTATGCAATGCCCGCTTTGCATCCGCGTCGAAAATTTTAAATTTAGGATAAAATTTTGATGACGAGCCCCGCGCAAAATAGAAAAATCCCCGCATAGATCGCTAAAAACGGCGCGATTATCGCATAGTGGATGATGAGCTCAAAGAAATTGTAGATTATGTGCTTGCTTTTGGGCTCTTTAAATTTTAATTCTAGCGGCTCGTTCGAATCAAACGGCGTATTGGATCGCAAGATGTGCTTTGGACTAAACATCCAGCGCACGAAATCTATTTATTGCGCTACATATAGTCTTTGCCTATACCCCAATACGCCGTTTATATAGCATGCAAAAGCCGCTGAAAAACAAAATGAGCCCGATGTCGATCAGTCTATCGCTTATAAGATATCCCATTCTTCAAATCTTTTGATTAATATTTTTTCAAATTTTTAAAACCGCAGATTGTAAAAATCAAACCCCAAGAACCAACGCCGCAACCGGCAATAAACCATAGAGAAAAAAATGTAATCCAAAAATACATCTTAATTTTCGAGGTAAAATATAGGTTAAAGCTTTTTAGTCCGAAGCTGATTTCTCGCGTGGCCATTTCGCCTAGATAATAATACGTAGTTCCCAGATATCCTAAGAAAAACGTAAATATAATAGCGGGAATTCCTTTTGGAAAAACTTTTAAATCATAGATATTTGGCATATTGTAAAAACTAAGATAAATCATCAAAACTGAGCAAACAATCACCCAAATCCACATAAAACTTACGTAAAAAGCTGTAACCTGGGGCATTGCGCTAATAGCTTCAAAGGCTTCGATATTCGGAAAAATTCCTTTCATAAATTTAACGAAACTAGCGCAGGCTTAGCTTTTATCTAAAACTTTTATCGGTATAAAAAACACCGATAAAGATATAAGCGTATAAATAGGCATTGAATATTCTGCGAATTTAGAAAGCTTGGATTTTTCGCGGATTTTCGTAGGTCTCGAATCCCATTCGCGCAATTCGGGCTTTGGCGAATTTTTGTTTTCTAAATCGCTCATACAATCGATCCTTTTATTCATTGCAGATTAAATTTTTTAATCTCATACTTCGATGATAAAATTTAACTCAAAACGAAATATGCATGCTTAGCGCGATTATGCAAAGTAACATCGCCAGCGGCACGTATAAAAAGCGCCCCGTGTTGTACCAAAACGCGCCGTACCGCTTGGATGCGCCCGAATTTACTTCGTCCAGAATTTCATCTTTTTTGATCACCCAAAACCACGAAACCGCGCCGATGACCGCGCCGATCGGGATGATGTAGATCGAGACGAAGTCCATCCACGGCCCCCATTTGACGATCGCTTCCATATTCACGCCCACGCCGAAGCAGATCACGCACAAAAGCACGAGCGTGCAGGTGCGGTTCAGGCGCGGAAATTTATGCATCAAGGATTCGGCGACGACTTCAAACATATTTTGAAGCGATGAAATTCCGCCGAAGATCACCGCCGTAAAGAGGATGATCGCAAAAATTTGCCCGCCGATCATATCTTGTAAAATTTTAGGCAGCGTCACAAAAAGCAGCCCCGGACCCGCGGCGGGATCGGTATGATACGCAAAGACCGCAGGAATCATCACTAGCGCGGCAACCATCGCCGCAAGCGTGTCAAAAAACGCCGTATTTTTCGCAGCCGAGACGACGTCTTCGTTTTTAGGCAGATACGCGCCGTAGACGATCATACCCGAGCCCGTGATCGAAAGCGAGAAAAACGCCTGCCCCATCGCAGAGATCCACACCATCGGATCGCCGAGCTTGCCGAAATCGGGCGTGAATAGAAATTTATACCCCGCGCCAGAGCCCGGTAGCATCGCGACCTTGACCGCAAGTACCGCAAAAAGGATGAAAAATAGCGGCATCATGATTTTGTTGGTTTTTTCGATACTGTGCGCGCCGAAAAACAGCGTAAAAAGCGTG
>CAUVFI010000068.1:0-5443 GCA_963551055.1 uncultured Campylobacter sp.
CGCGGATCGCCATCGTAGCCGCTACGCCGCAGGCAAGCCCGAAAAGCGCGGGCAGTAGCAGGCAGAAGATCCGTGCGCGCGAAAATGCCGCTAGCAGCAGCGCTGCGCACAGGCTAAGCGATACGGCGCCCGCGACGGAGCTTTCACGCACGCCCGCACTTTTGCCCAAAGCGCTAAAAAGGGCGGTGCCGGAGATTAAAATTTCTCTCTTTTGCGCCTCGCGCACAAGCTCGCTAAGCGCGTCGTCATTTGCTTTCGGAGCGAGCTTAGCCGTAGCGAGGTAGTGCGGCGCGCCGTCAATGATCGTAATAAAGCGGTTTTGCGCAGGATCGAGCTTGATCGCGCCGCGAGAGCTAAGGCGCGAATGAAGGCTGAGCGAGAAAAAATCCTGCGAGAGGCTAAGCGGGCGAAATTTTGAGTAAAGCTCACGCGCGCTACGCTCAAAAAAGGCCTGCGGATCGCTTTTTAAAAGCTCCACGCTCGCATCATCGAGCATCGCGGGCGCAAAGCGCGCAAGCTCGCTCTGATACACGCTTGCATCCTTGACCTCGTAGATTATGCTCTCAAAAAGCCCGCTTTTTTGCATATCTGCAATGAACGCGTCAAAGCTCGCTCTCTCTGCGCTTGCGACGATGATTTGCCGCGCAATCTCGCGGTTGAAATCCTCGACGCTCTGTTTCTGCTCGCCCGAAATTTCAATGCCGCTCAGCTCGTAAAAATCGGAATTTACGCGGTTTAAATTTAATGCTATAAAGGCGCAAAGCGCGATAAATGCCGCGCCGAATACCGCTAAAATCGCGCTCTTACTCATCTAGGCTCACGACGCTCGAAAATACGTTTTCGCTCACGTCGCCGTTAGCGCTATTGATCCGCAGCACTTTGACGTAGGCACCGCCCTCGATCACGATATTTTTAAAGATATTTTGCAGCATCCCTTTTGGGCTTAGCTCGGCGCGCCACGCATCTTTGCTGCCGCTTAGCGCGATCGAGAAATTTTTGCTAAGCCGCGCTACGTCCAGGCGCGAGATCGCCAAAAAGGTGTCCTTATCAAAAAGCGAATCGGCGCTTTTGACCCACGCTTCGCCGCTGCGCTCAAAGACGCCGTCCGCGCCGATTTTCAGCTCGCTCCGCACCGGCTCTAGCGTCGTCCAAAACAGCTCGCCGCCCTTAATCCTAAACTCGCCGCTGCTTCGTACGGGTTCAGCAAAGCCCTCAATGCTGAGCGTTTCGCTAAATTTGCCGCCGATATTGTCGGTCTTAAGCGCCAGATCGCTTACTTCAAGCGCGCTTGCAAGTCCCAAAATTGCCAAAAATAAAGCTAAAATTTTCATCGTAGTCCTTTAAATTTTATGCTCGCTAAAATTTCACTGCTCGTTATCGCTAGGCAAAATTTCATTCGCCGCGGCGTTTTGAGGGCGGTTTCGCTCGGACGCGGTTTTACTTGCCGTCGAAATCTCATTTGCTGCCGAAATTTTACCGGCAGAATTTTTCCCCGCTAAAATTTTATCCGCGCACGCCCTTAACTGCGGCGGTATCTCATACAGCGTCCTTTTGGAATCAAGCTCCACTGCGGCTTGCGACGTAGTTGCCTTGGCCAATAGCGCGCCCAACGGGCTTTTGATGCGGTAGGAAAATTTTATGATCGTGTCGCACTCAAGCAGCTCGATGCTCACCGCAACCTCGTCGTCAAAAAGTATCGGCGCGATAAATTTAAACTCCATTTTGATAATGGGATATATAAATCCATCATCTCTCATCTGCATATATGTGTAGCCCGCGTCGCGCCAAAACTCGCATCTAGCGTCCTCGCAGAGCTTTACGTAGTTGCCGTGCCACATCACGCCCATCGGATCGGCGTCGTAAAATCTGGCGCGAAATTTATACTCTTTCATTCCTCTCTCCGCTATGAAATTTTTCGTCTTGCGCGGCGGATTTTGCAGCGCTCAAATTTGAATTATCTAAATTTAGCGCAGTATCCGAGTCCGCTGTACTTTTTAAATTTGACGCCGTATTTAAACTTGCCGTGTCATTTAAATCCGCTGCGCCATTTAAATTTGCCGCATCGTTTAAATTTGACGCAGTATCGGTGCTCGTCTCGCCGGAATTTTGCGTGCCGTCGCGCTCCACATCGCTCGCGTTTTTCCCTTGCGCCCAAAAATCAAAGAAATTATACCATTGAGAAGGAAATTCTTTGGCATAAAGCTCCAGCTGCCGCACGTAGCATTTAAGTGGCGGAGCGACCGATCGCGCCTTATCGCGGCTCTTTAGCGGCGCAGGTAGCGGCTGCAGCCGAAGCTCACGCCCTTCGCGCCCCTCGTAGCACCATAGGCTAAATAGCGGCGCGTCTAAAATTTTGGCGAGCAGATAGCCGCCGATCGGGAAGTTGGCGCTGCTTCCTAAAAAATCCTCGCTTTGAAATTTATCCGAGCCCACCGGCATGCGATCGCCCATTACCGCGATGTGCTCGCCGTTTTGCAGCAGTTCTTTGATTTGCAGCATCTCGCCGATGCCTAGCTCGCCGACGTAGAGAATTTTCACGCCGCCGCCCATCTTTTCGATAAATTTCATAAAATTTTCGCTGTGTTTGCGAAAGATCAGCACGTTGATTTTTATCCCCGCCGTGTTTGCCGAAAGGGCGCGCGCGATCTCGGTGTTGCCGAAGTGCGAAGTGATTAAAATTTTGCCCGTTCCGTCGCTCAAAAGTTCCCTCATACCGCTTTGCACGCGTATTTGATCCAGCGCGATCTTGCCGTTCCAAACCGCGATTTTTTCGCACAGACTGAGGGAAAATTTATAAAAATTCGCGTAAATTTCGCGCACTTTTGGCTCGCGATCAAGCGCGCGCCGCAAAAACTCCCTGATTGCGCGTCGCTCGTTTTTAAGCAGCGCAAAATAGATCGCCGAGATGCAAAGCGCGGTGCCTCGCATGCAAAAATCAGGCGTGTGAAGCGTGATGAAGCGGGTTAAATTTAAAAGCGCCGCGCCCGCCTTTTCGTTGTTTTCGCTCCAGTGCTTAGCCATCACGCCCGTCCTTTACGGCGGCACTCTGCAGCGAGGCTTTTACGAGCGGGCTTTGCGCTGAATTTTCCGCTTGCGGGCTTTGCGCTGCGGCTTTGTCGCCGCATTCTTCGGTACCAGCTTTTTCGTTTGCGTCGCCGTCCATCTCCTCTTTTGTATCTTTGCAACTATCGTGCCGCGCGCTACTGCAAAAGCTTTGCCCCGCTAGCCCTTGCAAAATTTCGTTCGCGCTTTGCTGCGAAACATCCTGTAAGCCGCGCTTTTTAAATTTATCGCAGCCGCGCTCTAGCGCTCTTTTTGCAAGCCAAAGCGGAAGTCCGCAAAATAGCCTCGCGTGCATCAGCGAAATTCCGAAATTATCCCGAAACGGCGCGAAGTGGCTCACTCCGCCCGTTTCGTAGCGCACCGCCAGATCGAGCCATTTTATCTCTAGCCCCGCCCGTGCGGCTAGGATTAAAATTTCGGCATCAAAGCCCATCCTGCGGCTCTTAGTGCGGGGCAAAAGCGGCACGATCCCCTCTAGCGGGTAAATTCTAAAGCCGCACATCGCGTCTTTTATGCGGTGCGAAAGGGTGTTTATCACGCACCAAAAATTCATTATCTTGCGTCCGTGCAAGCGGGATTTGGGCGCGCTTTCGTCATACACTGGCGCGGCGCAGATCAGTGCGGCGGGCTGGTGCGCCGCAAACGTCAAAAACTCCTCGCATCTGCTTACGTCGTGCTGAAAGTCCGCATCGATCTGAAAGGCGTGCGTAAATCCAAGCTCTTTTGCCCACGCCAGCCCGTCGCACACCGCAGCGCCTTTGCCGCCGTTTTGCGCGCGGGTGTAAATTTGAGCCGCAAGCCCCTTCAGCGCGTTTTTGCTCGCTTCGTCGCTGCCGTCGTCCACGATCAGCACGGGCGCGATGGGCGCCAGGGCGTGCACGAGCTCGGCGATACGCGCGGGGTGGTTGAAGTAGGGCAGTAAAAACGCGGGCTTAAAGGCAGATTCTTCCACTGGCGCAGACCTTGTCGTTTGAAATTTCAAAGCGGAGTTTGCCGCTTGCCTCAGTGATTTTGATTGAAATTTCATCGCCCGGGCGGATGAAATTTTTAAATTTTAAATTTTCTATCTTTTGCGTGCCGTCCAGCTCGTAGCCGAGGGCTTTTGCGCAGATCAATACGAAGCGAAGCTGCATAAACGCAGGCACTAGCGCAAATCTCGCAAAGTGTCCGTCAAAATAAAAGTCGCTTGCACGCACCTTCGCGCGAAACTCATTCTCCGCGCTCCGATCGAAAACGGGCACCTCGTAGCGCTGCAAGGCGCTTAAAAAGTCCTTTTTGCTTAGCTTGCCCTGCTCGTTAAAAGGCAGCTTGCTCGCGATTTTGAAGTAGCGCAAAATCGCGCCGAATTCGGGCTTCAAAAAGGTCTTTAGCTCGTCCGTGACGCCCTTTTTGCCGCCTGCGCGAAACGCCTGCTCGCCGCGCTCGCTAAGCTTGATAAGAGCTACGGCGCGGTCGCGCTGCGGGTGCAGATCGATCCTGCATTCGCCGATAAATTCGTGCGAACGGAGCTTAGCTTCGAGCAGATCGAGGCTCACACGGTTTTCGTTGATCTTTACGGTGCGGTCGCCGCGCCCCAAAAGCGTGATCTCGTCTGCGCGCACATAGCCGAAATCGCGGCTTTCGAAGCGCTCGCACCAAGGCGAGCTGATCGTAAACTCGCCCGTTTGCGAGAATTTGTCGGCGGGCTGCTTTGCCCCAAATTTATCGCAAAGCTCGCCCTCTTGCGTAAATTTATCATCGTGTTTGGTCGCAGAGCTTGGTGCGGAGCTGTTTTTCTGGCTGGCTGCGGTTTTATCGCTAACGTCTGCATTAAATTTAGACGCCTGCTCGCCCGAACGGCCTGTGTCTTGTTTGTCTGTATTTTGCCCGTCCGCACGGCTCGTTTTGGACTCTGCCGCAGAATTTTTGCCGCAAGAGCTTGCCGTAAGATCGGTAGGATCGAAAGGCTTGTTCTCGCGTTTTGCCGTGCCGCTATCAATATCCGTGCGGATCTGCACGCTTACGGGAGCGAATTTTTTAAGCCCCTCACCTTCGTTGCAGGCGATCACGCCCGTTTCGCTCGAGCCGTAAATATCGACGATGCGGGCACTGCTAAGCGCTCGCAAATTATCTCGGATCGCAGGACTTAGCGGCGCGCCCGCGCTAAAAATGGTGCCCAAAGGCGCTATACGAGCGGCATCTGCGTGCTCGCACAGCGTGCCTAGCACCGTGGGCGAGCTGATCAGCACGGCGCCTGCAAGATCGGCTGCGAGGATGATTTCAGGGTAGTTTAGACCGCCTTTTTGCGTGCGCGAGCCGCAAAGCAGCGGCACGAAGATGCTAAAGGTGAGCCCGAACATATTTTGGTGCGAGACGCCCGATAAAAATCGATCGCTTGCGC
>CAUVFI010000069.1:0-5431 GCA_963551055.1 uncultured Campylobacter sp.
TCGTCGCTGCGCTGCGATGAAATTTGGCTCGGGCGTTACGCGGTTTTAGCGCTTATGGCGCGGCAAAATTTTATGTCGTTTGAGGGTGGTGCGGGCTTGCGGCGGGTTAAGACCGCACGGCGGAGTTCGCGCTTTTTAAACCTGATTTTAAAAGCGAAATTTATACCCGCGCCGTAGATTTGAAGCGGTATCCGTGCCTGCGCGGCGATTTGTTTTCGCAGCGCATCGTCTTTACATTGCGGCCATTAAAAGCCGCAATTTTGCTAGCGTATGAAGCTTTGTGGGCGCTTTGAGTGCGCGTTATGAACGCGGTTCGGTGTCGCGTCGCGAGCTAGAGCTGGGCTTTGGGAGCTGTTTGTGCGTCAGTCGGGCGCGGTTTTATCGCAGACCTCGTCCGTACCGAGCCGCGTTAAAGCCTCAAAACTCACGCGATTTCTAATTTTGCTATCGAGCCGCACCGAACCGCAGCCAAACTCGCGCGGCGAAAGTCTAAATTTACGCTATAATCTTGCAAAGCGGAGCGTAGAACTCCTGCTGCGCGTGCGCGACGAAATTTAAACAAAGGCCCGCGAATTCGGGTTTCTTAGCTTTCGCGCGGCTGTGGCGTAACGCTAATTTAACGGAGGGCGCATGGATAAGGAGCGGTATATTTTTGAGAAATTTAGATCGAAGCTTAACGGCGATGATTGCGCCGTAATCGGCGAGCGAGCGTATTGCAAGGACCTTTTCGTCGAGGGCGTGCACTTTCGCCGCGGCTGGCTGAGCCTGCGCGAGATCGGCGCAAAGGCGATGCTCGTAAATATCTCGGATATGATCGCGACCAATGCACGCGCCAAATACGCCCTGCTGGGGCTTGCACTGCCGCGCGAGATCGGCACGCGCGAGATCGACGAGCTGTGCGCGGGCGTGAGCGAAACGGCGCGCGAGTGGGGTATACGGATCATCGGCGGCGACACGGTAGGCTCGGATCGCATCGCGCTTAGCGTGAGCCTGATCGGCAAGTGCAAGCGTCCAGTGTTTCGCAGCGGCGCGCGCGTGGGCGATCTCATCGCGCATACGGGCGAGCTAGGCAGCGTCGGCCGCGATCTGGCGGTGCTTTTAAGAGATGAAATTTCGCCCGCTAGCTCGCAGATGCAAAACCGAAACGATAAAATTTCGTCGGTGCAAAACTCAAGCACCGCACCGCAGGGTCTAAACGCCGAGACTTCGACGGCACAAAATTTTGGTTATGAGGTGCGAAGCCCGGGCGATAAAATTTCGCCCGCGCATGCTAAGCTACAGAGCCTGGACGCTGAAACTTCGGCAATACAAATTTTAGATCTTGAGCCGCAAAGTCTGGACGATAAAATTTTGCCTGCGTACGTCGAGCCGCCGAGCCTGGACGCCGAAATTTCGGTGCAAAATTCCGTGTCGCAGAGCGGAGACGATCGCAAGAGTCCTACGTCGCAAAGCCTCGCATGCGAAAATTCTATGTCGCAAAGCTTTGCAGGCGAAAATCCTGTGCCGGGTAGTGGCTCATATCGCTTGCGCGAGGATCTGCGCGCAAAAATTTCAAAGAATTCGCGCTTCGTTAGGCCTGTTTTGCGCGATAAGTTTTTTTACAAGGCGGCGAAGCTCATCAGCGCGGCGATGGACATCAGCGACGGGCTCGCGCAGGACTTGCCCCGCCTGCTGGAGGCTAGCGGCGTAGGTGCACGCTGGATCGCCCGCCCTAGCGAGGCTGCGTTGCAAAGCGGCGAGGAGTACGAGATTTTGTTCAGCTTCGCGCCGAAGTTTTTGCCCAAAATCTACGCGATTGCCGCTAAAACGGGCGTCTCGATCAATATCATCGCCGAGGTTTGCCCGCGCACGCCGCAAAGCTCGATGGAATTTCGCGGCAGCTCACACCACTTCGAGTCTTGAAATTTGCCGCGACCGCTTTAAATTTTAAGGCGAGGGATTTGAATTTTAATCTGAAACGGCACGCAAAGCGAGTAAATTTTACTTAGCAAGTGAGCTACGGCGTGCTTTATACCAAAGAATTCACGGTTTTTGGCATTTGCCGAATGGGCGAGAGACGGGATGTGGCTAGCGGGCATGAGCTTCAAATAGGTAAATTCCATATCCAAAGCGTTCGGCGGCTCAAGCCTTGCGTTTAAATTTAATCTACAACTACAAGCCGAATTTTAATCTGTCCAATTTAAATATTCGCACAAACCGCGCGCATCTTGACCCTGTCGTTTGCCACGGCATAGAGGCGCCCGCCGCTAGCGAGCATGATCTGATCCGAGCCGAATTGAAACTCGCCGAATTCCACCTCTTCTAAGATCAAGCCGTCGTCCGCGCTAATCAAAACCGGCTTGTCGCGGCGATCTGCGAGTAAAATTTTATCCTCGTACCACGCGAAATGTTCGGTACCACCGGTATCAAGCTTAAAGATCACCTCGCCGCTTGCCGCGTCTACGGCATATAGATGCCCACTCTTGCCCGCGGTGCCGAAATACAGCGTCTCTCGACCCTGCCGCTTACCTTGCGCATCAAAATGCGACGTCGCTGCGCCTCGCAGGCAAACGGGCGTATATAGATACGCGCCTAGCTTTAGCCGCCAAAGAATTTTACCTTTTGCGGCCGCTTTTTTGCAGGGCTGCTTGCCGCCGTTTGAAATTTTATCTTTCGCCTCGCTGGTTTCATCGCACCTATCGTTTTTGCTCGCTTTACAAATAGCCGCCGTATCGTCATTTTCGGAGGAATTTTTTAAATTCTCGCCCGCCGAGCCGCTAAAATTTGGCGTACCGCCTAAATCAATCGCCGCGCCGCTTAAATTTGATTCGTCCTGCGAAGCTATACACTCCATCATAAAGGGCGAACTCATCCGCACGGCAAAGCCCTCAAACTCGTAGGTTCGCGCGTCGTTGTAGATCTGCTTCACGGGCGTTGGAGCATCGCCAAGCTCGGTCATTTCGCCGTCTTGTATTTTGATGAGCTTTACGGGCGAATCGACGAAGCCCTCATAATATCTCGTATTTAGCACGAAGTGGCCGCCCTGCGGGTAACAAAGCGCGGAGGCGGCAGAGAAAATTTCGCGCTGCTCGTAGGCAAGCACAGATCTTTTATGTTCGCTAAAATCGCGTGAAAATGTATCTAGTAGCACGTAGCCGGGCGTTAGCTTCGCGGCGATGTTTTGCTCGCTAGGGGCTGCAAAGGCAAAGTGGACGAAGGCAATCCGCTCACCCATCTCGTAAATGCCCGTCACGCCGTGTCCGCAAAACTCCACGCCCTGCATCGTAAGAGGATATGATTTTAGCATTTCAGCTCCTTGAAATTTGAAGCGATTATAGCTTAAATTTGGGCGCGAATTTTATGATTTTGCACGCGTTAAAATTTCAGGACGCGCGGCATGGAATTTCAAATTTCGCGGAGCCGTAGATTTGAAATTTCGCCCCTTCACGTAGCCTACACGCAAGCTCGCTATCATACCGCTACACAATTTACAAAGGAGCCGTATGAGGGAGATCGTAAAAAAATTTGTCGCAGGCGACGCGGATATTATATTCGCCAGACTTTCCGTTATCATCGTGCTTGCCGTGATGGGCAACTACAAGTGGTTTGAGTTTGAGGTGGAGGCTTTAAAGCCGCTCTTTTCGCAGACGTGGCTTTCGTTTTTGCCGTCAGCGCTCGGGGACGCCGGCGCGAGCTATTTTTTGGGCGTGGTGGAGACCGTGGGCTATCTCTCGCTCATCGCGGGCTTTTTCAAGCCGAAGGCGGGCATCGTGGGCAATCTCATCGTGATCGTCATGGCGCTGAGCACGCTCAGCCTACTGCCGCAGCTAGGTAAGATCGACGGCTTTATCTTTAAAGACCTTTTCTTGCTAGGCCTTGGCTTGGTGCTGCTAAAATACGACCTGGCGCGCCTTTGCCGCGGAGAAAAAAGCTGCGATTGAGCCGTCAAAACATATTGGCGTCGGTTCCGACGCAACACTAAATGATCGCGTATGGCGAGCTTGAGGCTTTTAATTTGAAGCCTGCTTTGCTAGCGGTTGCGTGCTTGAGCTTGCTTGCGTAGTGCCGTTTAAGATACGGCCGCGCGCTAAAATTTTATGACGTGCGGTTGAAATTTATCGAGCTGCAGTAATTAAATTTTGCCAACGCTCAAACCCAAATTTATAAAATTTAAATCGACCTATCAGATTGTGCCAAAAATTAAACCACGTTAAATTTGACGGCGAAAGCTTAATCCTAAGCTCAAAGCATTAGATTTAGATCCAGCCAAATTCGCATTTGATTAAGCGAAACGAAAAGTGCAAAGTTATATCATTTCTTAAAATTCTGCAATTTTTTCGAAAGGATGAGATATGAAGCACTTTTCACTCTCAAAGGCCGTTTTTATGGCGGCGAGTTTGGCCCTGCTCGGGCTAACGGTTGCGAATGCGCAGGAGAAATTTTCCCCGGTTATCGTCATTCACGGCGGTACCAGCGGACTTGATCTAACCAAGGAGGAATTTAAAATCCGCGAGGAACCGATGAACCGGGCGCTTTTGGCGGGTCAAGCCGTACTTGAGAAGGGCGGTAGCGCGATGGATGCCGTTACGGCGGCCATTATGGTACTTGAGGACGATCCGAATTTCAACGCGGGCAAGGGCGCGGTATTTACCGCCGACGGATTTAACGAGCTTGATGCCTCGATCATGGACGGCTCGACCAAAAAAGCGGGCGCGGTCGCGATGGCACGGCATATCAAAAACCCTATCCTAGGCGCCAGGCTCGTGATGGATAAGACGTGGCATACGCTTGTTGCGGGCGAGGGAGCCGACAAGCTCGCCAAAGAAAACGGCCTAGAGATGGTCGATCAGAAGTATTTTTTCACGCAGTTTAGATACGACGCGCTGCAAAAAGCTAAAGAAAAACAAAAGCTGCTACTTGATAGCGAAAAGGTAAAAAAGACGTCGTTAAATTTGCACGAGCGCCCGTATCTTGGCACCGTGGGCGCGATCGCGCTGGATAAAAATGGCAACCTAGCCGCAGCGACCAGCACTGGTGGCATGACCAATAAAATGACCGGCCGCATCGGCGATAGCCCGATAATCGGCTCGGGAACCTACGCAGATAACGACTCTGTGGCGGTTTCGTGCACCGGCACGGGCGACATCTACATGCGCGTAAACGCCGCGCACGAGGTCTCGGCTCTATATAAATACAAAACCTCCGACGTGCAAAAGGCCGCCGAAGAAGCGGTAAAAGAGGTCAAAGCGCTCGGCGGTAGCGGCGGCATCATCTCGATCGACAAGCACGGACACACCGGCTTTGCGTGGACGAAAGATAAGCTCGGCATGTATCACGGCGAAGCAAGGCTCGGAGCTAAGCCGATCGTTTATTGGCCGTTAGGAGAGAAATAAGCGCAAATTTAGCCCCTTTGCGGGGCTAAATTTAAATCAAATAGCGAGGATAAATACGC
>CAUVFI010000070.1:0-5405 GCA_963551055.1 uncultured Campylobacter sp.
GGCGGGCACAATTTCCACTCGATCTACGAATACCTGCCCGTAGGCTCTTTAAAAGTGGCGAGCGAAGTGGTTAAGCAGATCATAACGCTGGCGGCGGCGCGAGCTTAGCTCGGCCGCTTTCTGCTCCGCACGCAGATTTGGCTTTAAATTTAGCTCGTTCATTCCGCCGCGAAATTTTACCCTGCAGGACATAATTTTTGGTTCCGTGGCGACGGATGACGCGGACTACGACTACGACGCGGTTTTTAAACGCTATCATTCAAGCCTTGAGATGGCGGAGTTTCTACTCGCGTTTTACGATAGCGACGCGTGCGTGGGTGCGGTGGATCGAGGTAGTTTCGAGTTTAGCCTAGGCGAGTCGCGATTTGACTACGTGGGCAGATGCTAATTTTTACGCTTTTAGCGCGTCGCAACTAAACGGCGGCTTCTAGACTGCGTATAGTCTTATAAAATTTAAGTTGATTTGATGTACATTTCGCGCCGAACGTGGCTTTGAAATTTAACGCGTGAGCTATGTATTTGACTTGCGATGCGAGCTCAAGCGCGCAATTTTCGGGCTCGACTTGCAAACTAGACGAAATTTTTGGTACGATAAAAGTAGAATTTAACCGCACAATGCGTTAAAATTTAAAGAAATTCAAGGAGCGAAAATGGGAAAATCCGCTCTTGTACTAGGCGCTACGGGCGTCGTGGGCAGGGAGCTGGTGCGCGAGCTTTGCGAGAGCCCTGGTTACGATGAGGTAGAGGCGTGGGTGCGCCGCGAGATAGGCTTTTGCCATTTTAAGCTTCGCGCGCGGATCATTGATTTTGAGGGTATTTCGGATATCGCGCCGCATAAATTTGATGAATTTTTTTGCGCGCTGGGCACGACGATGAAGCAGGCGGGTTCGCGCGAGGCGTTTTTACGCGTGGATGTGGACTACGTCTA
The DNA here is from genome assembly GCA_963551055.1 of uncultured Campylobacter sp. Taxonomy (GTDB): domain Bacteria; phylum Campylobacterota; class Campylobacteria; order Campylobacterales; family Campylobacteraceae; genus Campylobacter_B. Next base: position 929 of record CAUVFI010000070.1, read on the forward strand.
TGCGGCGGCGAAGTGGGGCAAAGCGGCGGGCGTGCGGCGCTTCGTGCTCGTATCATCTCCGGGTGGGAGCGAAGGTTCGCCAAGCTTTTATCTGCGCGCCAAAGAGCAGGTTGAGCGATGCGCGAGCGAGCTTGGTTTTGAGGACTTCCAGATCGCTCATCTACCGCTAATCCTCGGTGAGAAACCTGATGCTCACCCGCAACAGCAGATCGCAGCGATGTATTTAAACTGCTACCTCTCGCTCGGTAAATTTGGCCGCTTAGCGGCGCAAGTATCGCTCGCGCTATGATAAATGCGGCTCGCAGCGACGCCCACGGCATACAAATCTACGAACCGTGGGAATTTCTATAAATCGCGGATGAAATTTCGGCGCGAGAGCAGGATTAAATTTAAAACTAAAGTTTTAGGTAGTGTGGATAAAATTTTATAAATTGATCTACTTAAATTAAATTTTAAATTTAATAGAATTTTATAGTAAAATTTCTCGCTTGAAATTTTAAGCGTGGAATCTTGCGTACTGCGTTGTTGCAAAATTTTTGTTATAAAACCCTATGCTAAAATTTTAGGACTAAATTTGCGGTGTATTTAGTTTAGCCGCGAATAAAGCCTCCTAGGGCTTCAAGCTCGCATGCGGTTATGGCAACTTCAAACCCCGAAACAATCGTAAGTTTTACAAGTTTTATAAATCTGCGACATTAAATTCTAAAAATTATGAGCTACTTAGGAGGCGAAAACATCTATTTTTTCGCTTCTTTCGGCGCGATCGGCGGGTCGAGCTGCATGATCTTATCGCCCAGGCGCTGAAAATTTGAAAGGCTCCTTAGATGGTAATAAGCTAGCTCCAGATATCCGCGTCGCGCGAAGTCCGCGAGCTTTTTATCGCTTAGCTTCGAAAGCTTTTCGCGATCGACGACCGAAAAGCCGTTTAGCAAGGACGCGCTTTTACCGTCCGAGTTCATGCCGAGCTCCTTGGCTTCTAAAATCCCCGCCTTTTGAAATTCCGCCGCCGCAACGCGCGTGCGCATGTCTAAATCGGCGTAATTTTTCATCACCTCTTTTAAATTTTCCAAAAACGGCGTCGGCTTGCCGTCTTTAAAAAGCGCCTCGCCCCCGCCTTTGATCTGCTGTGCGTCCTCATCGAAACAGATCGCGGTCTGCTCGCCGATCTGGGCCAGGAAAAACGGATAATTCTGCACCGAGGAGGGCACCGTCCCTTTATAATCCTTATCGATTAAGACGTTTTTGGTGCGTCCTAGCAGCGCCACCATTCTGGGCTCTTTTTCGATAGTAAATACGATGACTAGGCTCTCTGCGCAATATGGGATCTCCGGTGCGATAACCGGCACGAAAGGCGCGGTGGGAAATGCGTCTGCGTGATACTTCAAATCCGCGTGTTTAACGCTATCTAATACGACTGGGGTCATGTTGATCCTTTAAAAAATTTATACAATTATATAAAAAATAATATTAAAATTCTAAAGGGTTTTAAAATTTCGCCTGTTTTGTTCGCAAAAATTCAAACCTTTGGAATTTTAAATTTGATAGAATTACCGTTAAATTTAAAGGAGCGCAGATGGATTTAAACGAGCTTTTAGCGCTTGCTGAGGACGCCGCAAAAAAGGCAAACGCCGCGATAATGCAAAATTACGACAAATTCGATGTTTTCGTCAAAGCGGACAGATCGCCGCTTACGAATGCCGATCTTGCGGCAAACGATGCGATAATGCGTACCCTGGAGCCCAGCGGCATCGCGATCTGCTCGGAAGAGTGCGTACTAGATAGCAAACAGCGTATTAGCGAGGAGAGATTTTGGCTCATAGATCCGCTGGACGGCACGAAGGAGTTTATCGCGCGCAACGGCGAGTTTTGCGTCTGCATCGCGCTGATCGAGCATGGGCGCCCAATTTTAGCGATAATCGGCATCCCAATAAGCGGCGATATATATAGCTCAAACGGCGGCGGAGTTTATAAAAACGGCGTACTGCTCGCTCGCCCCACTAGTGCGCCGCAAATCTTCATGCAAGGGCACTATAGCAGATCCGCAAAATACGTGCAATTTGCGCAGAAATTTGGAATGCAACTAATGTGCAAAGGCTCTGCGATAAAATTTTGCATCTTAGCCGAGGGGGGCGCCAGCGCGTATGCGAGATTTAGCGACTGCTCGCTTTGGGACATCGCCGCGGGAGATTTTTTGCTGCATCAAAGCGGCGGAGCGGTAGTGGATCTAAAGACGATGAAGACGCCACTTTATAACGGAAAAAGCCTGATAAATAACCACTATTTGGCGGTAGGTGCGAATGCTGTAAAATCATTACCCGAAATGTTGGAGTTCGCGAAGAATTTTTAAGCTAAATTTATAGTAAACGTCCTATAATATAAGTCCAAAATTTTTTATCAAAGGATAAAAACATGAAGGGCTTTACTATGATCGAATTAATTTTCGTGATCGTGATTTTAGGTGTTTTGGCGGCAATTGCCATTCCAAGACTAGCAGCTACACGCGACGATGCAGAAGTCGTTAGAGCAGCGCAGAATGTGTCTACATCGCTGACTGATCTAATGGCTTATTATACTTCGCAAGGCGAGTATGATAATAGCACGACAGGTTTTAATAATATGACGAATGTTAAAAATCCTATTACCGTAAAAGGCAAGACTTGTGCTACATATACCGTCGATAGCAAAACCAAGGTTACTCTTACAAAAAAGATGGATGGTTTATGCGCTCAGGTATGGGATATGCCGGGGTTAAAGAATATAAATGCCGTCTATGCGTCTGACGCTTTATTGATTATTAAGCAGTAGCTTCTTTGGCGCAGGGACTATCTCTGCGCCTTTTTATTTATAAATCCAAGAAAAATTCCAATCATCCAAACAATTGCGAAAAATATAAAGATAAAACTCCAAAATTGTGCTAAATCCACGCTTTTACTTGCCGGGAATAGATACCAGCCTCCGCTATAAAGCGCCGTTAGCTTAGCTTGCAGCCCCTCTAGCGTTACATCAGTTGGTACTGCCGGTATGTCGAATGCGCAGCTGTTAAACGGCTTAAAAATTGACACTACGCTTAGATCAAAATTTAAAAATCTCACCGCTCCACCACAGCCGCTCATCCCGCTCATATCTCCGCTCCCTCGCAGTACCGTGTGAATTTTAGCTAAATTTAGCGATGAGACAAATCCTAGCGCCGCGCCGTAAAACCACACCGCATATCCGCAGATAGCAATGTAAACGCTCTTGCCGTAAACCGCTAAAATCACCGCTCCTAGCGTTATGGCGCAAAGTGCGAATCTCACGTGAATACTAAAGCTTTCCGGATAGATAAAAAGGAATTTTTGCAAGAAAAAATATGAAAATGCTAGCCAAAAAAGCGCCCAGATAGCACAAAAGGCGAGAAATCTTTTAGAGTATCTGTTTTGAAATTTTAAAATCATAAAAATCCTTTCCGTGCATAATTTTATAATAAATTGCAGATATTTTTGCTAAAATCCCAGCTTTCATAGCAAAAATTTCAAGCAAAGGGTAAAATTTTGAAGGATTTTTTACGCAAATTAGAAAGAGCTTTTGATGCGTTCGCAAATATTTTAGGCGTATTGAGTATCGTATTTCTGGCGCTTTTAGTTATAGTCGTTTTTTACAATGTTGTGGCGCGTTATCTTTTTCCCGCCGCAAATTCCGTCGCTATGCAAGAACTTACGTGGTGGCTATATTCGGCGATGTTTTTATTCGGTGTGACCTACGCGCTCAAAGAAAATGCCCACGTTCGCGTGGATATTTTTTACGAAAAATTTAGTCCCACTGCAAAAGCGCTCATAAATATCTTAGGCACGATATTTTTCATTTTGCCTTTCGTAGCGCTCGTGGCGTTTTTTTCGATCGATTATGTGAGCGAGGCTTATACGAGCCATGAGGCCAGTGCTAATCCCGGCGGTATGCAGCATCTTTGGATCATCAAGTCCGCAATCACGCTTAGCTACGCGTTTTTATTTATCTACGCATTTGGATTTTTGATTAAAAATATTAATGCCCTGCTTGATGTTAGGGAAAACAAGGGCTCGGAATTTCTTAGTGGGAATTCTTCGGGCGCACAGAGTGTGTGAGGGCAAAATGAGCTTAAATTTAAAATTCTATAAATTTCACACTTTTCGCGCTTGGGCGGAATTTTACCGAGGCGAGATAAAAGGTGGCGAGCTATGATAGGCATAGTGATGTTTGCGGCAGCGCTTTTTATGCTGTTACTGGGTTTTCCCGTTGCGTTTACATTTGGTGCTGTAGCGGTTATTTTTGGCTTTATCTACGGACTTAGTGAGGCGTGGGATTACGCGCAGGGCTTTGAAATTTTAACCGAAGCTTTCGAGGATATGAGTAGGCAGTTTTTCTCACTGATGCCTAATAGAATTTACTCGATTATGGAAAATCAGCTGCTAATTTCGGTGCCGCTTTTTATTTTGATGGGTATGATTTTGCAAAAGACTCG
>CAUVFI010000071.1:0-5287 GCA_963551055.1 uncultured Campylobacter sp.
TAGGCTTGCCGTATGTTTTTTTGATACGGCGCGCGATGTAGCGGCTGTTTGCGACATAGTGATCCACGCGGTTTGCGGTGCTCGCGTCCCAAAGCCTAATTTTATGCAAAAAATACTTTGCCAGCATGCCCTTTAAACCGCGATCCAGCCCGCTTTCGCGTAAGTACTGATGATACAGGTCCCACGCATAGCGGATCGGCGTATGTACATAGGCGATGTGAAGCTGATTTGAGTGCGTCAGTACCCCCTTTGCGACGGCATGCGAGCTGGACAGCACGACGTCGTAGTCGCTTAGATCAAACTGCTCGATCGCAAGCGGAAATAGCGGCAGGTAGTTGCGATATTTGTCCTTCGCAAAAGGAAGTTTTTGGATAAAACTCGTGTGAGCGTGCTTGCCTTTTAAAATTTTATCCCGGTCGGTGCCGCTTAAAAAATCGATGAGGCTGTAAATTTCAAAATCATCCCATATATTGGTAAAACTCTCGACGCATTTCTCCGCGCCCGCATAGGTGCTGAACCAGTCGTGAATAAGGGCTTTTTTCATTGCGGCTCCCTAGTTGATCTATTTTCAAATATCTGCTCGTAAATTTTTTCCACTTTACGAATCATAACGTCGATATCAAATTTATCTTTAAAATTTAGCAATGCTTCGCCTCGCATTTTACCGTATATTTTCTCATCGTTTAATAAAATTTCTATATCCCGACACGCCTGCTGCGCGTCCTCAAACAAAAATCCGCTTTTGCCGTTTTCTACAACCTCGTTATTTCCCACAACGTTTGTCGCCACTATAGGGATACTGAGCGACTGTGCCTCTATGAGCGCATAAGGTAGCCCCTCCCACCTGGATGTAGACAGGTAGATATCCGTAGCGGATAGATACGCGGGCACTTCGTCGGTAAAGCCCGTAAAGATTATATTTACGCCGTCTTTTTGCGCCATAGATTCAAATTTTGCCCTATCGTCGCCGTCTCCGAGCCATAAAAAAACGATACTTGATTTGTCTTTAAATTTTTTGGCTATCTCGTACGCCAAACTCATATTTTTTGCGTAGTCAAATCTCGAAATGGTCGTAACTACCCTTTTTCCTGACAGATCAAATTTTATCTTGGCATTATCGTCTTTTAAAAGAGCTTTTATGCCGTTATATACGATCTCGCTCTTGCTTTTTTTAAATAATTTAAGCTTTAAACAAACGCTATTTTCGCTATTTGACACATTTATAAATTTATCGGTAAATAGCGTTAAAAATCGCTCCAAAAAAATATACGCGCTCTTTTTTAAAAAGCCGTATTCTCCGATATGAACGCCGTGTAAAGTATGGACTATTTTTAGCCCTGGATTTAAAATTTTAAGCATCCGCGAATAGATACCAGCACCCTTACCGTGGGAATGAATTATTTTTATATCGTTATCTTTTATGAATTTATTCAGTCCAAGGAGCTTTTTCGCACTAAATTTTCTATGCGGCAGGGTAAATATATCTTTAATCTTTTTTGACTTGCTCCACAGATCATAATAGGGCCTATCTTGCGGGCAAGCAAGATATATCTCTATCTCGCTAGATAAATTATTTATAAGTAGATCGACGTGTTTTGGGCCGCCGCCGTGATCAGCTCTAAGCGTGATAAATAAAATTTTCATTTGTCATAATCCTTCAGTATAAATGATATATATATATATAAAATAAGCTCATGCAAAGCATTGACAAATAGGCAAGAAGTCAATAAAGATATAAAGGCAATAAATAAATTATGATTTGTCAATATAGCTTTTCTTAAAATATAAATTATAAAAGCACAAAACAAAATATAACCAATAACACCGAATTCAGAAAATACTTGTAGAAAAAGATTGTGTTGTTCTAATATCAAATTCATACGCTCTAAAGCATTTAAATGCAATAAGTACTCTGAATCAAGAATTAAATTTTTGCCATTAAAATATCCTATACCAAAACCATAATTATCAAAACCCATATTAGCATATGCAACATGTAGCTGATACCTAAGAGACGAAAAATCATCTATTAAAATTTTATTATCTATATCCAAAATGCGGTCCACTCCAAGTATCAAAAACGGATATAGAAATATAAATAAAATATATAGACATCCAAAATAAACACTTACTCGTTTGTTTATCTTCGAGATTATAGACAAAAATATAAATAAGAATAAGGATATTATAAAGCTCCTATTAGCAGTAAAAATTATAAATAAAAAAGATATGGCAGAATAGTAGTATATTTTTTTTGTTGCGAATAAAAGACCAATTCCGGTAAGCAATAATGCAGTAAAATTAAATTCTCCAATAACCCCCCTGTATCGTGGCAAATAAAAACCAAAAAAATCTCTATAGCCAGCATTATTGCCCATGTATACTTCTAAGATAAAAACAAGTATAATAAATATAAGCATTATTTTTAATATTAAAAATATATCATACTTTTTTAATACCTTGATTAAATACATAGAGAAAAATAAAATTAAAGTAAGTTGCAGTAGCCTAAAAATCGATGATATCCGGGCAGTACATACACATACTACAACATTGCATATTATCATAATAAAAATTGGAATATAGCATGCATATATCTTTTTATACTTAAATATGTAAATAAATCCAAAAATGGGAGCCAAAGCATTAAAATATAATGGTAGACTAAATGGTTGTTTTAATATAAAAAAAGGTAAAAGTCTATAAAGTAACTTCATAAATCTTTAAGCAAGGTGCTTAGCTTGCCATTCCATGTAACATGTTCTAGATGAAACCTCTGCCTAGCTTCTCTACTTTCAATACAATTCAGAAAGCTATCGCTATTACATGCAAAATACACATAATCACTCATATCTTTAATCTGCTCCCACTCCACGCTAACAACTCTTAATCCGCAAGCTAGATACTCATACATCTTTAGCGGATTTATACTATTTACTAAATCAGGATAATCCTTAACGTTAAAAGGAATTATGCCCACCTGCGAATTATATAAAAACGCGGGAATTTTATCATACGATATAGCTCCCAAAATATGCACGTTTTTTAGCTCTTTAAGTAAAGATAGATCTTTTTGCTCCGGACCTATTATAATAAAACTATAATTTGGCAAATTTTTAGCGCAGTAATACACTAAATCCACATCAAACCAATCATGTATTGCGCCTACGTAAATTACCCTAGGCTCAGGAATATCTTCAAGCTCCTGCGGCAAAGACCTATCTGCCGCTTTAAAGAAATCAAGATCAATGCCATTTGGCACATATTTCATTTTAGATTTATCTTTTATTTGATCGTATTTTTCTTTTAAATTTTTCGCTGTATAAATGACCGTATCCACCTTGTTCGCGATATTTATCTCGGCTTTAAACTGCGCATCAGAAACTGCATTAAAACCTTTTGAATAATCAGCTATCCTTAAAATCGATTTCTTATAAGCTATAGCATCTAGCAAAAAGCCAAACAATGGGCTATCAAACCACAATATATCAACCTCGCCAAAACCCCGCTCCTTTATAAAATTTAATAAATTTGGATACGTAAAATTTTGCCAATTATTTAAAACGAAATTCGACGATAGAAATGGCTTGTTTTGAGGAGTAAAAAGGGAGCGTGGAACATAATAAAAAATACCGCTCGCGCTTTCGCCCCCTTTTTTATAAATTCTTTCCCGCTCTTTCAGCTCGTTGCTATTTGCAAAAATTTTATGTATCGGCGAGATAGGATTTGAGATAAAAAGCACCTCATACCCTAGCTTTTCAAACGCCCTGGCATAGTGATGACTACCGACCTGAAACGGCGAAGTATAGTAATTTGCAACGGCCATTAAAACTTTTTTAGACATTTTTCGTAAGCTTCCCATACCCATTTGAATATAACTCAAATTTACTATAATAAAATTCCTTGTTCGACATATCGGCAATCTCCAACCCGTCCTCTTTTATCTCAAATTTTCTAATAATTTTTACGCCTTTGTATTCTGCGGCGAGGCTTATAAAATTTTCTCCAAAATCCACCACTTCACATCTGCATTCCGAAAACATCCCAAATAGTCCTATCGCTCCCTTGCCCCAACTATTTTGCTCCAAATCACCGACGATCGGCGCATTATGAGCCTTGACGCTTCTAAATTCATTTCTCCTGCCAGGGATCGGAGTATAAAGATAGGTGCCGGGATCCCTCGCTATATCGCGGCCATCTATCCACAGCTCGTAGCCCAGCTTGTCGTTGTGCGTGTGTCCGCCGTGGTCATTCTGTCCGAGCGGCGTAGCGCAGATAGCGAGGTAAAATTTATCAGATTTAAAGATAAAAATTCCGCTGTCCGGATAAAATATATTTTTAATTTCTTGCGAATTTGGAATTTTAAATTCTATGCTTTTTCGGTGCGGCAGTTCGCCGAATTTCGCACCCGAGGCAACCTGTCTTTTGTATGTTCTATCGCCCACTTGCAGCGTGCGCCCGGCAAGCGAGCGAGCAAAACTCCTCTCAAAGCACATATCGTTTTTAAATATCTCATCGTCAAAAATCCCGCCCATGCAGCTAATTAGCGTGGAGTGATTTAAGATATTCTCGTCCCAAAACGGCTCGTCGCCGCCCTCAAAGCCGCTTAAATTTAGATATTTTTGCGCGGCTTGTTCGTTGCTCAAAAACTCGCCGTTTGGGCTAAATTTAAAAAATCTGCCGCTGTCGTTATCGCCAAATTGCGGCGCTTCGCCGTTTGGCTTTGTAATATCCGCGGTAAACCTGCCGATTTTATACAGCCCGTCCACGAACCACTGCGGCAGCGCTATTCGTCCATCTAAAATTTTAAATTCCTGATCCTCCGGCGGTAAAAGTTTCGGCTTTTTGCGCCAAAGCTTTGCATCGTAATTTTTTAGCGATGAAATTTTTTCGCTTTTTAGACCCAGCATCAAAGCTGCGGCATACGCCATTAGCTCGCCGCTTAGGCGGTGGTAGCTCGTAGAACTCTCAAAATTTCCACCGTCTTCGTAAAATTCCTTTTTCATTTCGCTAATTACTTCTTGCACGGCAAACGCTAACCACGCGTCTATCTCGCCGCCGCCCAAATACGCGCACGCAAACAGCAAACCCGCGATGTCGCTTAGATAGTGATTTGACGTAAGATGCGGCGAATATTCCAGGTTATTTACGATATGAAGCGCATGCTCGTAGACGCTATTTAAAAAGGTCTGTTTAAAATCCGCATCCAAAATTCCGCCCTCATCCATCTGACAAAACATATCGTAAGCCGCCAGCATATTGGCGACCCTGATGCCCACGTCCATCG
>CAUVFI010000072.1:0-5218 GCA_963551055.1 uncultured Campylobacter sp.
TCCTCTTTGAGCTCGGCGATGCGAAGCTCCTGATCGAAGCTCGATTTTGCGTCGTTGATGGTTTTTTTGATGACTTTGAAGTATTTCGCGAGCTCGACCAGCACTTTTGGAAGCTTCTCGGGCCCTAGCACGATTATCGCGATGATTAAAATGACCGTAATTTCAGGCATACTGATACCAAACATAAAATTTCCTAACGTAAAAAGTGGCGTATTGTAACTAAAATTTCATTAATCTTAAATTTAGCGCCCGCGGTGGCTTTCTTGCGTGATAAAAAGCGCGATCTCGTCGGCGAGCAAAAAGTTGGGATTATAAAATTTGTCCTCGACAAATTTCAGCTTTTTTTCGCGCACGAGCAGCTGCGCGTTGCTTAGCTCCGCTGCCTCTAAAATTTGCGCTTCAAGCCCCAAAATACAGCGCAGCCCGAGAAATATGCGCTCAAGCTTTTTATCCTGCGCGCTTAGAGCTTCGCGCTGTTTTTGCAGCGGATCTGCGATGTAATCTCGCAAATTTTTAGGCGAGCTAAGGCGCACCTGCCCGCTTGTGCCCACGGCAAACGCTCCAAACCCGGCGTAATTCTCGCCGCGCCAGTAGGCGAGATTGTGCTTACAGCGCAGTCCGCGCGCGGCAAAATTTGAAATTTCATACTGATTAAAGCCGCTATCAGCTGCCAGAGCAAAGAGAAATTTAGCTAGAGTCGCGCTTTCCTTTTTAAAGCTTTCGCGTCCGAAAAAGGGCGTATTTTCCTCAAGGCTCAGCGCATAGGCGCTTAGATGCGGCACTTCGCAGCGCGCAAGCTCAGCCATTTCAAATTTTAAATTCCTTTTATCGTCAAATTTGCTCGCGTAGATTAGATCTAAATTTATATTATCAAAGCCCGCTGCTTTGGCATTTTGTACCGCCAGAAAAATCTGTGCCGCACTGTGCGCGCGACCGAGGAATTTTAGCTTGGCATCGTTGAAGCTCTGCGCGCCGAAGCTGATGCGATTTACGCCGAGCTCGCACATCGCTCTAAGCCAAGCAGGGCTAGCGGAGTTCGGGTTGGCTTCCGAGCTGATTTCGGCTTTGGCGGCAAAATACGGCGCAAGCAGCGCAAAAATTTCATCATAAAGCCCCGCATCTACGGCGCTTGGCGTGCCTCCGCCGATAAAAAGCGTCGAAATTTGTGCATGTGGATTTTTCGCCAAAAAGTCGCGCACTTCAAACTCTAGCGCGCGAAAGTAGCTTTTTGCGAGGCTAAATTTATCGCTGAAGGAGCCAAAGGCGCAATACGGGCATTTTGAGGTGCAAAACGGCACGTGGATGTAGATGTGCAAGGGCAGTCCTATGGGCTAAATTTACGTCGCAAAATTTAGCGAATTAATTTGAAAATTTATATAAATTTTAAGCCTCTTAACGCAAATTTTAATATTTTTAGGTAGAATTTTGAGAAATTTTTTGTGAGAAAACGAGATGGAAAAAGAGAAAAATTACAGACCGAATGTCGCTGCAATCGTACTTTCGCCCTCGTATCCGTTTAATTGCGAAATTTTAATCGCGCAACGAAGCGACATCAAAGGCGCTTGGCAGTTTCCTCAAGGTGGTATCGACGATGGTGAGACGCCTAAGATGGCGATTCGCAGAGAGCTAGGTGAGGAGATCGGAACAAGCAAAGTCGATATCATCGCTGAGTGCCCGAAGTGGCTTAGCTACGACTTTCCCGATGGGGTAGCTCAAAAGATGCGCCCATACGACGGGCAAATTCAAAGGTATTTTTTGGTGAGATTGCGAAGCTTAGCCGATATAAACATCAATACTAAACTTCCGGAGTTCGACGCATTTAAATTCGTAGGCGCGAATGAGGTTTTAAGGCACGTAAATCACTTCAAAAAGCCGATTTACGCGACGGTTTTAAAATATTTTAAGGAGGAGGGTTACATTTAATGCTGATCGTTCAAAAATACGGCGGTACGAGCGTCGGCACGCTAGAGCGGATCGAGGCGGTTGCGCAGCGCGTGATAAAGACTAAAAACGAAGGACACGATGTCGCGGTAATTGTCTCTGCGATGAGCGGCGTTACCAATCAGCTCATCGAGCAAGCGGAATTTTTTACTAAAACTCCCGTAGGCAGAGAGATGGATGTGCTGTTAAGCTCGGGCGAGCGCGTCACGAGCGCACTTTTGGCTATCGCGCTAAATGCCAAGGGCTATGCTGCGATCGCATTTAGCGGGCGTGGTGCGGGCATCGTGACGGATAATTTTCACACCAAAGCTCGCATCGTCTCTATCGATCCAAAAAGTATGCAAGAGGCGCTAAAACAGGGCAAAATCGTCGTCGTCGCGGGCTTTCAGGGTATCAGCACCGCAGGCGAAGTAACTACGCTCGGGCGAGGCGGAAGCGATCTTAGCGCAGTCGCCGTCGCAGGAGCGCTGAATGCCGATCTGTGCGAAATTTACACAGACGTGGACGGCGTATATACGACCGATCCGCGCATTGAGCCGAAAGCTAAGAAACTTGATCGCATCAGCTACGACGAGATGCTTGAGCTTGCGAGCTTGGGAGCGAAGGTTTTGCAAAATCGAAGCGTCGAGCTTGCGAAGAAATTAAACGTAAATTTGGTGACGCGAAGCAGTTTTAACGATCATGAAGGAACACTCATAACAGGAGAAGAAAAGATGGAAGATGCGGTAATTAGCGGCATTGCACTGGATAAAAATCAAGCAAGAATCACGATTAGAAACGTAGAGGATCGCCCTGGCGTCGCGGCTGAAATTTTCTCCGCGCTTGCAAGCAAGGAGATCAACGTCGATATGATCGTGCAAAATATCGGACGAAACGGCGAGACGAATTTGGGCTTTACCGTGCCGCAAAACGAGCTGGAAACGGCCTATAGGGTAATGAAAGAGGTAAATCCAAATCCGAATTCCATCATCGAATCGGATGCCGATATCGTAAAGGTTTCTTTGGTAGGCGTAGGTATGAAAAGCCACAGCGGCATAGCCAGCAAGGCGTTTAAGACGCTTGCGGACGAAGGGATAAATATCCAGATGATCTCCACGAGCGAGATTAAAATTTCGATGATCGTAGAGGCCAAATACGGCGAGCTTGCCGTGCGCGCGCTGCATAAAGCCTACGATTTGGATAAATAATGCAGGATCTGCACACTTGGAGCGTCACGGCGATGCGCTCCGAGCCCGGACTTGAGTGGCTCGAGGATCGCAAGGAGGACTGGACGCCGCTTTTGGCTTCAAAGCTAAAATTCCTCCACGACGGCTTTGCTTTCATCGTCATTTGCGACGATGAGCGAAGCTGGTTTAGCGAATACATCATCAAAAAGATCAACTCCTCTACCAACTCACGCCCGCTGCTGCCGTTTTTTTCGCTGCGCTCGCTCTACCGCGGCGGCGTAAATAGCCTAGAGGACGCGCTGCTGCTAAACGATATGCTAAGCCTCGCGTTTGCCAACGGCTTTATATATTTTTACATCGGCAACGGCAACCATCCGCTAGCCAAGATCGCCAAAAGCCACGAGGATAGCTATCTGTGGCTCATCGATGAGAGGCTGCAAAACAGCTTCTACATGAGCGAGAGCGATCCGAGCTTAGATCTAAAACTGATCCAGCTTTTTAAAATTTTAGACAAAAGCATCGACGCCGTGCTTTTTGACGAAGTGGTGCTTTGAAAATCATAAATCAGATCGTTTTAACGGGCGATTATGAAGGCTTTAAAGATAAAATTTTAGCCGAAATTCCGCGCAAAAATTTAAGGTTTTTCGAAAGCGTCGAGCTTAAGATCGACGAGGCGCGAAAGATCATTGATGAAGCCTACGTCGCGGAGCGCGAGGATAAGATCATCGTCATCGCCGCTACGAAATTCGGTGAGGAGGCGCAAAACGCTCTGCTTAAAATTTTAGAAGAGCCGCCCAAAAATACGGTGTTTTTCCTGATCACCCCCTTCATCAACGCCCTGCTGCCCACCATCCGCTCGCGCCTGATCGTGCAAAACCTCTGCGTGCGAAAGCCCAGATACCGCACCAGGCTAAGTTTAGCTAGGCTCAGCCTAAAGGAAGCGGTGGAGTTTATCGACGCGCAGATCGCTCTGGAGCGCAAGGGCGAGCTGGACAAAACGGCGCTAAAAGCGCTCATCGGCGAGATTGCGCTAGAGTGCTTCGAGGCGGGCGTCAGGCTAAGCGGCGATGAGTTGCAGCGGATCGACCGCCTAAGTTACCTTGCCGAGCACAACGCCAAAGCCCACGCCGTGCTTACTCCGCTACTTTTGATGATAGAGGAGAAAAGATGAAAATTTATAAAATTTCAAATGATGCCGACTTTGCGCTGATTTGCGAGCGTATCGGCGTGCGAAATGCGGGGCGGGCGATAATGCAGAAAAAATCGCGGCTAAACTTTTTCTATCTAAAAGATCTGCGAGCGCCCGCGGCGAATATTTTAAAACAAGATGCCCTTAGTATCGGCGCCGAGCTTGCGTGCAACGAAGGAGTGATCCTGGGGCGCGACGATACGGACGCGGTTTTGATCGCAAACGACCGCCAGATCGAAGCTTTGGCGCAGAAGGAAGCGCTGCAGGATTTCGGGCTAAAAGAGCTCGCGAAATTTCTAAGCGAGAAATTTGCTAAGCCGCAAAGCTGTGAAATAATGGGCGTAGTAAACATCAACTCCGATAGTTTCAACCCCGCAAGCCGGGCGGCAAGCTTAAAAGAGGCGATTTGCAAGATTGAAAAGATGATTGAGCAGGGCGCCGCTATCATCGACATCGGCGGCGTGAGCTCGCGCCCGGGCAGCCAGTACTGCGGTAGGGATGAGGAGTTTGCGCGCATAAAGGACATCGTGAACGAAATTTATCGCTTGCGTTTGCACGAAAAGGATAAATTTAGCCTCGATAGCTTTGATGAGTATTGTTTGGAATTTGCGCTAGATCGGGGCTTTAGCATAATTAACGACATCAGCGCAAACCTCGCTCTTGCCCCGCTTGCGCTTCGCTACGACGCCGCTTATGTGCTGATGCACATGCAGGGAAAGCCGCAAAATATGCAGCTTGCGCCCAAATACGACGATCTGATGGGCGAGATCGATGAGTTTTTTGCGCAGAATTTGCAGCAGCTGCGAAGCGCGGGGCTTAAAAAGATTATTCTTGACGTGGGCATCGGCTTTGGTAAGACTGCCGAGCAAAATTTGGTGCTGATTAAAAATTTGCAGCATTTCTTGCACTTCGGCTGCCCGCT
>CAUVFI010000073.1:0-5215 GCA_963551055.1 uncultured Campylobacter sp.
TTACCGACCTCGGCAACGTGCTTAGCCGAATCGGCGATTTGACGAATCAGCACGAGCATATCGACGTTAGGACTAGCGAGGGTGTTAACAAAGCGTATTCGCTTATCGAGGACGCGCTCGATCTGATTGCGTATCAAAAGGGTGCTGCGGAGGATGCCAACAAGGCAAAATCGATCTTTTTGGCCAATATGTCGCACGAGATCAGGACGCCGCTTAACGGCATCATCGGCTTTACGGAGCTTCTTAAAAATACCGATCTGGATGAAGAGAAGCGCGATTACGTTGATACCATCGAAAAATCGTCCGAAAACCTTCTAACGATCATTAATAACATTTTGGATGTCTCCAAGATCGAAAGTAATAAGGTCGAGCTTGAGGATATCTTATTTAACCCTATTCAAGATTTCGAAAGCGCGGTTGAAATTTACGTCGCCAAGGCTGCCGAAAAGAATATCGACATCCTGCTCTACATCGATCCTACACTCGTGCACCACCTATACGGAGACATCACGAAGATCAAAGAGGTTCTTATCAATCTCATGTCAAATGCGGTCAAATTTACGCCTGAGCACGGCACTATCGTGGTCGAAATTTTAAGAGAGCCTAGTAAAGCTCCGGGAGAGGCGATCGTAACGTTTAGCGTAGAAGATACCGGTATTGGAATTTCTGAAGACAAGCTCGCAAATGTATTTAACGCCTTCTCTCAGGCCGATTCTACAATCACACGCAAATATGGTGGAACGGGTCTTGGACTTACGATTTCGTCTAAATACGTAGCGATGATGGGCGGTAAGCTTCAGGTCAAATCTACCGTAGGAAAGGGTACTAGATTTTACTTCACCCTTGCTTTTAAAGAGACACAAAAAACTGATGCGGACGCAGTATTTGAAAGCATCAAAGGATTAAATTTTGCGCTTTTAGCCGATAGCGCCGATACAATGTATAATGATATCGTTAAAAATTATATCAGCAAGCTAGGCGGTAAAATTTCGATATTTAATACGAACGCGCAGTTCCGCTCAGCGCAAAATAATAACAAATATGACGCTCTTATCACTAGATTTAAGAATTACGGCGAGGTTAGTGATATATTGAGTATGCCTACGATCTTAACTCTTAAGCCAAAAGAGCTTCAAAGTATTAGTATTTCAAATTCTAAAATTTTTACCCTCACAGAGCCTTTTAACTTAACTAAATTCGTTAAGACGCTAGATAAAATTTCAAAATCCGGAATTGCTCTAAGCAGATCGGATTTTGCTCCACAGACGCATGAGATTAAGCTGGATGCTGAGGTAGAAAAGCCTATCGTCGCTGATGAAATGATTATGGAAGAGCCGGTAGTAAAAGAAAGACCTATCATCAACAAGCTCGATGAATTACGACATACTACTACTTCGTCGGCAGACGAGCTACGCGCTATCTTGCAAAGCAGAAGGCGTACGCATGATGCTGAGGCTCATTCTGCGCATAAAGAGGAGGCTGTTAGTAAGCCTAGTATTGCTCAAGAGCTCAAAAAAGAAGCTCCTAAAGCAGAAGAGCCGGTCATTAAGCCTATAGATATCGAGCCTATGAGTGATATTAAGATTGAAAAGACAGAGCCTGAATCACCAAAGATCAATATCGATATTCCTGAAATAGTAATCCCGCACGCAGAAAAGCCAAAGATAGAGCCTTCAAGCACAAAAGATGCCCAGACCGATATCGATGAGCCTATATCTTTGGAAATCCCTGATGATTTTGTGGGGCTCAAAACACATGCAACGCAGACCCAGGCTCCTAAAGCCGAAACTCCTAGCATCGATCTTTCTGATATCGAAATAGAGCTTCCTAAGATTAAAAAAGAGGAAGAAGAAGTAAAGGCTGAGCCTGCGAAAGTAGAAATTCCAAAGGCTAAGGTTGAGACGCCTAAGGCTGAGATTGAAATTCCTGATATAGATATCGATCTTTCGGATATCAAACCGAGCGTCAAAGCGCAAGAGCCTATTAAAAAGGTTGAAATTCCAAGCGTAGAAGAAGAAATTCCTGTAGCCGTTAAAACTGAGCCTGAAATTCCTATCGCTAAAGCTTCGAAGCCTGATACTTCAAGTGTTTCTGCTCATGAAAATGAAATTTCAAATGTTAAACTTTCAGAACCTGAAATTCCAACTAAAAAGATAATTGAGCCAGAACCTATCGCTGTTGAGCCAGAGCCGGTAGCAATTGAGCCTGAACTAAAACCTATCAAGCCAAAACTTGAAGAGGTTAAACAGGAGCTTTCAAATATCGAGTTTGAATCGATAACGCCAGTAGTAGAACCGGCAGCTCAAAATATTCCTGCCGAAGAGCCAAGTATTGAGCCGGAGTCGGTGTCTATTCCAAAGACAGAGCCTGCTACTCAAAACGACCATGTCGAAGAGCCTGAGATCGAGCCTGTTAGCGTAAAAGTCGAACCGGTAGTTATCCCGCAGCCTGAGGAAGAGGAGATGGTCGAGGTGCCCGTTACCGTGTACGAAGACGAGCAACAGGAAGAAACCATTATGGTCGAAGAGGATGTCGAAGTCGAAGAAGAGGTTGAAGTGCCGGTAGAGCGAAATCCTGCCGATGAAAATGTACCTTTGGTCAATAGAAAATATAACGCCAAAATCCTTATTGCGGAGGATAATGAGATCAATCAAAAGCTTATGAAGCATACGTTAAATAGCTTTAATATGAATTTGACGATAGTCGAAAACGGACTTTTGGCGCTGGAAGCCAGAAAAGCCAATAACGACTATGATCTCATATTTATGGATATTTCGATGCCTGTTATGGATGGTATAGAATCTACAAAGCAGATCAAGCAATACGAGCACGAGAATAACCTCCGCCACATCCCGATCGTGGCTGTTACTGCCAATGCGCTAAAGGGCGATAGAGAGAAATTTATGGCGGCGGGGCTTGACGAATACTGCACCAAGCCGATCAAAAAGGATATCTTAGCCCAAATGCTAGATAATTTTATCGGTGATAAACGATCTGATGCAGCGCCAGCCGGTGGAACTACAAAGAAGCTGGTTAAAAAGCTTGTCAAACGCCAAGTGCCTAAGACGGTCATTAAAACTGTCAAAGTGCCAAAGACGATAATGAAGCTAGTTCCTAAAAAAAGCATAGTTTCTGATGACGTAGTGAAAGCTAAAGGTGCGCGTGTGCCGACAAAAGATATACTTATATGCAAGGCAAACATTATGGAAAGTAAAATTTTTGCCAGCATATTAAAACACCAGTATAAAGACGTAGAAATTGCGGGCAATTTCGACCAGCTTATTTCTATGGCGGCTACGGGCAGCTATAAGCTTGTTTTGATTGATAAAAAGCTAGCGGGGCTAGACTTAGCGGCGTTAGAGAGCTTGCGCCGAAAAGCGCCTGTGACCAAGCTAGTTCTGTTTTCTAACGACAACGATGAAAATCCACTATTTAGCGAAGTCGCTAGTTACAATATCACCAAGTCGGGTCTTGAGAAACTCGCACAAAAATATATATAAGGATGAGGTCTTAAATGAGAGATTTGAAAGTTTTAACGGTTGATGACGACGCTATAAATTTAAAGCTACTTGAAGTTATGCTAAAAAAATATGGCAAATTCCAAACCATACTCCAAGCCAAAAACGGCTTGGACGCCCTTGCCGTACTCGAAGTTCAGCCCGTTGATTTGATTTTATTAGATATCGTAATGCCTGTGATGAATGGGCTGGAATTTTTAGATAATCTTCACGCTAGAGAAAGTATAGCTCATATCCCCGTCATTGTCCTTACGACGGACGAGACCGCTAAACGAGAGGCTTTAAATAAAGGTGCTTATGACTTTATGACAAAGCCCATCAATGACAAAGATCTTCACAAAAAACTAGACGACGTTATGAATATTATCGGCGATTAAATCGCCGATTTTGTCCTCGTAGCTCAGCAGGATAGAGCGCAAAATTCCTAATTTTGAGGCCACAGGTTCGAATCCTGTCGGGGACACCATCTATCAAATTTTACCCCTATTTTTAGTTTTTTGATTTTTTTAAAAGCCCTGTTTTACGGCTTTTTCAAATTTTTTCAAAAAAATTTCAAATACTAAAAACGCTAGATTATACAGGTAGTTTAAGAGAAACTACTATATATTAAAATGTATATTAGCTCTAAACTCTTTGGAAACTTTTATAATTTGTTCTATGAAACTATATGAAATTTTAAAGGACAAGCGGTTATGAAGGTTTTTTCTAAAATTAAAGACGATCCGGCTTTTAAAACAGACCCCGATAAAGTCATCTAGCTACATTATCCACTTTTTTGTGCTTTACTTTTAAAAGATTTTCATAATGCATATCCGCTCCTTTGCGATAGGTTTTATGGTAAATTTAAAGATTGCTCCTATTATAATGGGGGAATAAAAAAATGGCAGGGGGCTTTGCTGCTTTTCAATAGATTCATTGTTTTCATTAAGTTTTGTTATTCTTTTCGGCAGTTTCATTATTTTCAGGAACCTTATGCTTCATTGTTTTCATAAAGCCTCATCGTTTCTTAGAGAAAAAGACTTGGTGATAGAGAATAGTAGAATTTAATATTGCGGATGTTTTGGGGGTATGAGAGGTAGGGGATTATGAGGGGATAAGCGTTCATTTTTCGGATTGCGTTTCGCATGGAGGATTTTTACAAAACGATCGAGATTCTGTACATAATAAAATTTAAAATCTCAATTAGACTAAGATCCAAGAAGCCTTGCCCGAAAATTTAAAAAATTAGTGTATCATTACCAGTTTTAATCGATAGCCTCTAGTGGAAGATTAATGCTTATAAAAGCGATATACGCCAATAGACACTTTTGTCATGCTCAAGCTATAAGGTTTTCTTTTGCGGCAATATTCCGATCGTAAAAAATGGGCGCAATCGATGTTTGATTAAAAACCATTATTCTATCTCGACGATAGTAAATTTAAAGGAGCCACTTTGCAACCCCGCGGCGTCAAGCTTAAGCTTATTCTAGCTTCTATCTTTATAGGTTTAAGCTTAGCTCCTAAAGCGATTATGGCTACCCCTGCCGATATTTCTGGCGTCATAAATTCCGAAGAGCAAAGAATAAGATCAATTAGACAAGGCGCCGAGGATCCTTTCATAACGATACGCAGCGAAGAGTCTCGCGCTTCAAGCGCAACCGCAGAGCCCAAGAAAGCAGGAATTTGCTTTAAAATTTATGAGATCAAACTGATTAACG
>CAUVFI010000074.1:0-5158 GCA_963551055.1 uncultured Campylobacter sp.
CGGTCGTCATGCCGATAAATAATATTTAAAGGAAAATTATGAAGCAAAATTACGGTGCTAGTAATATTAAAGTTTTAAAGGGTCTTGAGGCTGTTAGGAAGCGCCCCGGTATGTATATCGGAGACACCAATATCGGCGGACTTCACCATATGATCTACGAGGTCGTGGATAATTCGATCGATGAGTCGATGGCAGGATACTGCGACACGATCGATATCGAGATTACAAGCGAAGGAAGCTGTATCGTTAGCGATAACGGTCGCGGAATTCCCGTCGATATACATCCGACCGAAAAAATTCCTGCCGCGACTGTGGTTCTTACGGTACTTCACGCGGGCGGTAAATTTGACAAAGACACTTATAAAGTTTCCGGCGGTCTGCACGGCGTCGGTGTTAGCGTCGTAAATGCGCTTTCAAAAAAGCTCATCGCTACGATCAAGCGCGACGGAAATATTTTTAGACAGGAGTTTTCAAAAGGCATTCCCGTTACCGATCTTGAGAAATTAAAAACGACCAACCGCACGGGCACTACGATCGAATTTTGGCCGGATGATGAAATTTTTGAAATTTTAGAATTTGACGATGAAATTTTATCAAAAAGATTTCGCGAGCTTGCGTATCTGAATCCAAAAATCACGATAAATTTTAAAGATAATCGCACTGGCAGGGATGAGCACTTTCACTTTGAAGGCGGCTTGGAAAGCTTCGTAAACGATATGAACAAAGCGCCTGCCATATCCAAAGCCGTGTCGTTTAGCGACGGCGCGGAAGATGTTATGGTGGATTTCGCGCTGATGTATAACGAAACGTATAGCGAAAATTTACTAAGCTTCGTAAATAATATCAAAACTCCTGACGGTGGTACTCACGAGGCTGGTTTTAGAGCGGGTCTTACGCGCGCGATAACAAATTATGTCGCGGCAAATGCGGCCGCGCGTGAAAAAGATACGAAGATCACCGGCGATGACGTTCGCGAGGGACTTATCGCGGTAATTAGTGTAAAGGTTCCCGAGCCGCAGTTTGAAGGACAGACTAAAGGAAAGCTGGGCTCCAGTTACGTTAAGCCGATCGTGCAAAAGATGGTGTTTGAGGTGCTTAGCAAATATTTTGAAGAAAATCCGATCGAAGCGCGCGCCATTATGAATAAGGCTCTTTTAGCCGCGCGCGGTCGCGAAGCGGCAAAAAAGGCGCGCGATCTAACGCGCAAAAAAGATAATTTAAATTCCGTAGGAACCCTTCCAGGAAAGCTAGCTGATTGTCAGAGCAAGGATGCAAGCATCAGCGAAATTTATCTGGTTGAGGGCGATAGCGCGGGCGGTTCGGCGAAGCAGGGAAGAGATCGCGTGTTTCAAGCGATCCTTCCGCTTAGAGGTAAAATTTTAAACGTAGAAAAGGCGCGCCTGGATAGAATTTTGCAATCCGAAGAGATTAAAAATATGATAACGGCGTTTGGTTGCGGTATCGGAGAGGAATTTAACGAAGAAAAGCTTCGCTATCACAAAATTATTATTATGACCGATGCGGACGTCGACGGTAGTCATATCCAGACGCTGCTTTTAACCTTTTTCTTTAGATTTTTACGCCCTGTTGTCGAAAACGGCTATGTTTATCTGGCACAGCCGCCGCTTTTTAGATATAAAAAGGGCAAAAAAGAGATCTATCTAAAAGACGAAAAGGCGCTTAGTGAGTTTTTGATCGAAACCGGCATTGATATGGGCGAGTTTGAAGGCATCGGCAACGAGGATCTGATCGATTACCTAAAAATCGTCTCAAACTACCGCTCGCTTCTAAATGAGCTTAAAAAGCGCTTCAGCGTGCTTAGTGCGATCAGATTTTTGATAGAAAACGACGAAGCGCGAAGCCTTGATTATGAGGAGCTGTTTAAAATTTTAAAACCGCGCCTGAAGAGTGAGGGATTTAATATTTTGAATTCCTACGTAAATGATGAAGGGATTAGAATTTACGTCCAGACGCCGAGCGGCCTGGAACAGCTCGTGATAGATGAAAATTTATTTGGTAATTATATCTTTGAAGAGGCAATTAGAATTTATTCAAAGATTAAAGAGCGAGATGTAAATTTCGGCAAGGATTTTATTGAAATTTTAGACGAAATCGAAAAAAGCTCGAAAAAAGGCGCTTATATTCAGCGTTACAAAGGTCTTGGAGAGATGAATCCGGAGCAGCTTTGGGAAACCACTATGAGCCCTGAAAATCGAAGGTTATTAAAAATAAATATTGCCGATGCGCAGAGTGCTAGCGATACCTTTAATCTTTTCATGGGCGACGAGGTCGAGCCGCGCCGAAACTACATCCAAGATCATGCAAAAGATGTAAAACATTTGGACGTTTAGATGTTATTTAGTGAGACCAAAGAGCGCGAAAATCGTTTCATAACGGCACTTAAAATTTCGGTGCCGTTTACCTGCGTTTTAATTGTTTTCGGAATTATTTTATTCCGAAACGGCGAGTTTAAATTTGACGACGTAATTTTATTTTTAATACTTTTAATCTGCTATGTTTATTATGTCATCTATCAAATTTATTTTGGCTTTCAAAAAACGCTGATCGATCCCGTTACTCACGTATTCGTGCGCGAGGAGATCGAGAAAATTTTAAGCAACGATCTAGCTAAAAATCGTCAAATAAATATTGTGCTTTTACGAATTAAAAATATCATCGACATAAACGATCGATACGGCTACAAAAACGGCGATGAAATTTTATACGAGTATTGCAAGGAACTTTCAAATTTTATGGCGGAACAGGGCTTTAAGGACCTTCCAATCGGGCGCTTTATAAACGGCTACTTTGTATTCGGCGTAGAATCAAAAGCTACAAATTTAAGTCATATTTTGCGAATGTTTGAGCATAAAATTTCAAGTCAAACGATTAAAAATGTAGAGATAAAAAGCGAATTTGCAATGCTTCCAAGTTCATATGATCGAAATTTAAATAATATCGTAAATGCGCTATTTTATAAGATAAATCACCTGGATGACGAAGAGCACGGCGAGAAGTCTATCGACGTCGAAAAGGTATTAATCGACGTATTTTCCGCCGACGTAATGGAAGCGATCGATAGTGAAAATTTTAGTTTTAAATATCAGCGCGTCGCGGATAAAAACGGCGTAAAATTTCATATAAATTTAATTCCGAAGCTTGATCTGCGAAGCGGCGAAAAGATCACAAAAAGTAGAATTTTAGATATCTTGCTTCTAAATCATTACGACATCAAATATGATATTTCGATGATGAGGCAAATTTCTAGAATCATCTATTTTAAGGATATCGACGCTAAAATTTTTATCGAGATTATGCCTCAGACGTTGCGAAACAATGAGTTTCGCAATGAAATTTTAAAGCTCATCGATAATAATCTAATCGATCCGAAAAAGATCGTGTTTGAGTTTAACGAAAAGCTTATCTATTCGGAGATCAAGCGCTTTGACGAAATTTTGATTAAATTCCGCGAACTTGGATTTAGCTTCGCGCTGTCGCAGTTCGGCGGTTCAAACGCGAGCTTTGAGTATTTAAAGTTTCTAAACGTCGATTTTATCGTTTATGACATAGAATTTAATAAAAATTTAGACGATGAAAAGATTAAAAATATATTTATTGGCATTAATGAAGCCTGCGCTAAATCGGGCGTCAAAACCATAATGCGCTTTGTAGATAAGCAGGAATTTCAAATGAAACTTTATAAAATGGGTATCGATTATATTCAGGGATTTTGCGTCGAAAAACCGAATGATATATCGAATTTAAGGAGATCATAGTGAGATACGGCGAAGAGGAAATTGAGAAATTTGACATAGAAAAGATGGAAGTTTGGCCCAATAAACAAAAGCGCGATTATCTTATAAAAATAACCCTACCTGAGTTTTGCTGCCGCTGCCCGCGCTCGGGCTATCCGGACTTTGCGACGATCTATTTGGAATATATCCCGGATAAGCTCGTAGTGGAGCTTAAAGCGATTAAAATTTACATAAATTCCTTTATGAACCGCTATATTAGCCACGAGGATAGCATAAATGAAATTTACGGCGCGTTGCAAAGCAAGTTAAAGCCTAAATTTATGAAAATCACGGGCGATTTTAATCCACGCGGCAATGTCCACACCGTAATCGAAATAAACTCGGATCAAATTTACCGATGATAAGCTCAAATTTAGTCGAACAAATTTTTAAATCCGCAAGCATTAGCCGCTGGAACGATTACCCAAAGATGGTAAGTCTAGTCGAGCTCGACAAACAGGCGCATAAATTTATCATCGCTTATTTCATCGCTAGCTTTGAGCGCGATGTGGATATCAACTATGTGATAGAAGCGGGGATTTTCGAGTTTTTAGCGCGCATCGTCGTAACCGACATTCGCCCGGACGTCTTTCATCAGATCCAAAAAACCAAGAAAAAAAAGATCAACGAATGGGTTCTAAGTGTCCTGGAAAGCGATCTTTTGCCTATTCAAAATGGCGCTTTTTTCGAGCGATTTAAAAAATATCTAAATTCCAAGGATCATAAGAAAGAAGCGGTGATCTTAAAGGCGGCTAGTTACCTCTCTACGCGGTGGGAATTTAACATCGTCTATCAAACTAGCCAGTTTTTAAACGATATCGAGGAGTTAAAAGCCAAGGTCGAGGAGGAGCTCGAGGATTATTACGAGCTTATCGGCGTGCGAAAGATCGTGATGAATAAAAAGCTCGCCCGCATAGTCGATCTTAGCGGCAGACTTCGTTTTCAAAAGCGCTGGGCGCAGACGCCGCGCATCCCTGAGACATCGGTGCTTGGGCACATGCTGGTAGTTGCGATTTTAAGTTACTTTTTCTCGCTTGAGGTGGATGCGTGCCGCTCGCGCACGGCGTATAATTTTTTCTGCGCGCTATTTCATGATTTGCCCGAAAGCCTAACTCGCGACATCATTAGCCCCGTAAAATACGGCGTCAAGGGCCTTAGCGACATCATCAGCGAATATGAGATACGGCTAATAGACGATAAAATTTTACCCTTTGTGCCGGAACATATGCGAGATGATTTTAGTTATATTTTGGGTATCCGTAAAGAGGGCAGTAAATTTATAAAAGACGAGTTTGAAAACCGCACCTTCGAGCTAGGCAAGGAGCCTAAATTTGCAGAAGGCAGCCTAAAGATGTTTAATGAAG
>CAUVFI010000075.1:0-5143 GCA_963551055.1 uncultured Campylobacter sp.
TCGAAAAAATTTATCAGCTGCGTTTTGCCCGGCGTCGAGCTTGATTTGGCTAGATTTTTGCGCCCGGTAAGCGCGTTTATCAGGCTGCTTTTGCCGACGTTGGAACGCCCTAAAAACGCCACTTCGCTCATCGCAAACTCAGGCGCACCCGCGATATTTGCGGCGGAGGTGATAAACTGCGCGCTGCTAGGATAGATCATTTGTTTTGATCTTCGACCTGAAAGATCAGACGCACGGGCTTTTTCTCGCCGCCGCCGCTCTTTACTTCGTAGGTGCCCTTTTGGCGATTTACGATGATCTTATCGCCGTAAACCTCCTTTTTGGTCTCGGCCTCGTGCAGATAGGCGTTGTTTTCGAGCGTGTAGGCCTCGATAGTCGGATCGTAGGTCAGCACGCCGCCCTTGCCGTCATAATGCTTCTGATTGAGTAAAATTTTAAAATTTGCATTTCCCGTCGCGACGTATTTGGTAGGCTGGCGCTTGGCGTCAAAGTAAATCGTCACTTTGTCGGAATTTAGCGTATCGTAAGCGCCCTTTTTGATGCGAACGTTGCCCGTCAGCACGCTGATCTGCTTGATCTCGTCGGCGAAAAAATTATCCGCCGTGACCTCGACCTGCTCCTGCGCGGCGCTAAGAGTAGTCGCGCCAAAGCCCGCAATTAGCGCGGCTGCGAATATTAGTTTGTGGAGTTTTGATCTTTTATTAAATACCATGCGTGGATTCCTTTTGAGTTTGTTTGTTTGGTTTTGGTGTCGTAGCTGATGCTTGCGCCCGTGATGCGGTCGCCGCCTTGGCGCAGCACGTACGGCACGTCGGAGCGGACGATCTTGCTGCTCGTATCGTAGATGATCTCCTGTGCCGTGTAATCAAAGCCTCTGCTATTTACGTAGTGCGCGTCGCCGTTAAATTTTATCAGCTCGCCGGCGCGCGTCGCGGTTTTTGAAACCAAAGTGTGATTCAGATCCGCACTAATCTCCTCGGCTTTAAAATTTACAAACTCGTCGCGATCCTTATAGCGAGTGCCGCTGTCCGCGGTAAATTTAGCATCCACGCGCTCGCCGATCTGATAATCGACGATCTTTTTCATCTCCATATTCGCAATGCTTAGATCCTGCCTAAACATATCGCTAAAATACGGCGTCTGCACGCTTAAAAACACCATCGCGACGCAGAAGATCGCAATCGCGACGTAGAAAATTTTTATCACCATCGCTCGGCTCCTTTTGATCTACGCAGAATTTTGCCTCTCGCAGGCTCTCTCACGCGCGCTTGCGAAACTACAGCCATTTGCTATTCCACTCTTCGCGCATGCCGTTTTTATCGACGAGCATTTCGATCATCTCGCGCACCGCGCCGCAGCCACCGTTTTTGCTTAGCGCGACGTCCGCTTTTAGCGAGCTTAGCGCATCGGCGGGCTTGAAGCTGATCGCGACTGCGTTTAAAAGCTTCGCGTCGTTTATATCATCGCCGATTGCGGCGGCCTCCTCGAAGCTTAGGTTTAAATTTTTTAAAATTTGCTCTGCTCTTGAGAGCTTATCTTTTTCGCCTTGAAAGAGCGTATCGATCTTCAGCTCGCGCGCGCGGTTTGCGACGATTTGCGAGCTTTTGCCGGTGATGATCGCGACCTTTAGCCCCAGCCGCTGCCACTCCTGGATGCCGAACCCGTCTTTTACGTTAAATTTCTTCATCTCTTCGCCGCCGTTTGAATGGTACAGCCCGCCGTCGCTAAGGCAACCGTCTACGTCTAAAAATATGATCTTTATCACTTCGTTTTCCGTTTTTTGAAATTTTGTGATTTTAACGAAATTTGGCTGAATTTTTGGCAAACGCCGTATAAATTTAAGCCGCGATCTTAGCCCTTAATCGGCACGTAGCCGCTATTTTCGATGATACTTTGCCCCTGCGGCGAAAGGATCCAATCTATCAAGATGCGGATATTTTCGTTTTTGTTGTTTTCGTCGTAAACCGCGTAAATTTCGGCTACGAGCGGATATTTACGGCTAGCGATATTTTCTTTATTCGGATACGCGCCGTTTAGGCTAAGCATCTTCACGCCGCCGTTTTGCACGATCCCCTCGACGTAATAGCGAAACGAAAAGCCGATCGCGCTACCGAAAAAGCCCGTGATCTTGCGCTTAGGCTGCGTCTCGCCCATAAATTTCAAAAACGCGCTTTGGCTGCCGCTGCCCGCGTTTCGCTGCACGGCATCTATTCGCATGCGCTCGCCGCCGAGCTGCGACCAGTCGCTATATTGCCCCGAATAAATTCCTCGCACCTGATCCACGCTTAAGTTTGAAATTTTATTATTCGCATTTACGATAAAGACGAACGCCTCCAGCCCGATCGGCACGAAGCGCAAGCGCGCGCCCTTTTCTCGCGCGTAATCAAGCTGCTGCTTTGAAGGGGCGGCGACAAAGATCAGATCCGCCTCGCCGTCGCTTATGGCCTTGTATGCGCCGCGAGTGTTGCTAAATTTAAGCCTGCTAGCATCGGTAAAATTTCGCCCGTCAAACTCCACGCTTTCTTTGGGATAGTTTGCCGCGACGAATGCCGAAAATACCGGATATAGCGCCGCTGCGCCGTCGATTATCGGCAGATCGCCGCTAAGTTTTAAGCCAGAGCTAACGCGCACGATCTGCGAGCCCTGCTCAAACGGCAGAAATTTATGCAGCTCGATCGATTTGGCCTGCATCTCGGCGCTGCTTTGATTTACGTATCGCTTCACGACGAGGCTGTAAAATGCAAAATCGAAAGCCGCAAAGCTAAGCAGTAGCAAAATGACGATAGATGTGCGCTTCATCTTAGTTGCCGTTCGCGATATAGGAGATGATCGAGCATTTGCTCTGCAGATACAGCGCCGCTGCGGTTAGTGCGCAAACGCTGATCGCCCAGGCCGTCAATATTACGGCGATCGTTTTTTGAAAAATTTCATCGCTCATTTATGCCTCACATATGCGCAAGCGCGCTATTAAGCAGCCATAAAAAGCCTATTAGGGCGGCTGAAAAGATTATGAATAAAAACGCGGAGAGGATCAGGAGATTTCTAATCCTTCTGCGGCGCTCGGGCTCGCTTTTAGCAGATCTAATAAATTTTACTAAACTTACAATTAGCCAAATGAACGAAATTACCGGTAGCCCGGTAAAAACCAAGATAAGTATAGAAAAAGGATCGAATAGCCACTGAGAATATATGAGTGGAGCAAAAGCACATGCAAACACAACCACCGAAATAATTAGAAATTTTTTATCTCTTTTATGGCGCTCCGACTCGTTTTTTGATCTGATAAATTTAATCAAACACGCGATGAGCCAAACAAAGCAGATCAAAAACAGCACATTTAAAATCTCCATAAGCGATCCGAAAATATTCATTTTTACCTTTAAATTTTTAATGTACAAAGCGGCATTTTAGCGCGCCGATTAAAGTTACACGCCCGTCAAGCAAGAGCGCAAGCGCAAATGCGCCTAGAGCAAACTCTTAATAAAGCGGCGATCCTCGCCCGAGCAAAGACGGAATTTCGCGGATTTTAAGCGAGCGGCGAGAGTAAAATTTCAAACGCCGATAAAATTTCAAAACCGCGAATTGCTAATTTTGCTAAATTTAGCGCGCATTTACCGCTATAAAACGCCCTTAGTGCTAGGCACGCCAGCACGCTCGTTGATACTTATCGCGCGACGGAATGCGACGGCAAACGCCTTAAACGCGGCCTCTGCAACGTGGTGCAGATTTTCGCCGCGGATCTGGCATAGATGCAGCGTTAAATTTGCATTGAAAGCCAGAGCGCGGAAAAATTCCTCCACGAGCTCAGCGTCGAATTCGCCGATCTTACCGCGCTTTAGGCTCGGGCAATCAAATACCAAAAACGCGCGATTAGAAAAATCAAGCGCGGCGTTTACGGCGGCTTCGTCCATCACGACGACGCTATCGCCGAAGCGCTCGATGTTTTGCGCGGGATAGATCGCCTCTTTGATCGCGCTTCCGAGCACGATGCCGCAGTCCTCGACGCTGTGGTGAAAATCGACCTGCAAATCGCCCTCGCAGCGCAGATTCAGATCGATCCACGCGTGCTTGGCAAACGCGCTAAGCATATGATCGAAAAAACCGATGCCCGTTTGTATCTGCGCCGCGCCGCGCCCGTAAAGCTCCAGCTCAAGCTCGATTTTGGTCTCTTTCGTAGCCCTATTTTTGCTTATCATCGCGCAATCCTTAAAACTAAATTTTGTTTGAAATCTATCTAAATTTCACTAAATTTCGGTTAAAATTTCGGCCAGCTTTTCTGAATTTACGCTGCCGATCTGGCGCAGGTTCGCAATCTCGGCGCCCTCTTTAAAAAACAGAATCGTAGGCGGGCCGAATACGTTGAAATGCGCTTTTATCGCCCTATTTTGCTCGCTATCTTCGCTAAGATCGATCTTTAAAAGGCTGAATTTATCAAGCGCGCCGGCAAGCGTAGGGTCTGTGAACGCTCGCTCGCTCTGCTCGCAATTTTTGCACCAGCTAGCCCAAAAATCCACTATCACGGGCTTTTTGGAATTTTCTATTTCGCCCTGCAGCTGCGCCAGATCGCGCACAAATGAAAAATGCGCGCCGCCAAAATTTTGAGCGCTAGAAATTTCGCCCACTTGTAAGCCCTCGCCGCCGGGACCGCCCCTGGAATATCTCGCATTTTGCGGGATTAGATTACCAAGCGGCCTGGAAAAATCTTTCGCACCGCTGGCAAAGCCTGCGAGCAACAGCGCCGAATATAGAGCGATTACAAGGGCTAAAGCGCGCTTGATCCCGCCCGCGCCGCCGTCAAATAGCCCCAAAAATCCTGCGAAGATCGCGCCTAAAACTGCGTAAATCAGCAGGCTTAAATTTTCGCCGATGAGCGCGCGCGAAATCCACACCGCCGTAAAAAGCAGCAAAAAGCCGAAAATTTTAGGCACCGCCTCCATCCAAGCTCCGGGTCTAGGCAGCGCGCCGCCGAGCCCTACCACAAGCAATAGCGCGCCGCTTCCGAGCCCAAGCGCAAAAAGAGCCGCCGCACCTAGCAGAACGTCGCCGCTGCCCGCGATGTAAACGAGCGCGCCCGCAAGCGGAGCGGAGATGCACGGCGATACGACGAGCGCCGAGATAAGCCCCATCGAAAAAACTCCGATCA